>JACCYG010000249.1 GCA_013696595.1 Actinomycetota bacterium
AACTGCCGAAGGACGGACTCGATCCGGGCGAACCGCGTCCTCGGAGTGGCGACGGCGCGCGCGGGCGAAGGCGCCGGCGGCGGGCTCAGCGGTGGAGCCGTTGCCGCCGGCGCCTCGCCGACGATGATCGGGGCGTCGCCCTCCGCCATCTAGGCCAGGGACGCCTTCTTCATGATCATCCCCCTCGAGAGCTCGAGCTCCTCGCCCTTCAGGCTGTTCTTCTTCACCCAGAGCTTGCTCGTCCACGCCGGGATCGACGTTCCGTGCTTGTCGGCGACGAGCGCGAGCGCCTGCGAGTAGATCTCCCTCTGCTCGTCCTCGTCCGTCGTCTTCAATCCGTCCGCGAGGAGGGCGTCGAGCTCAGGGTTCTTGAGCTTGGCCTCGTTCCAGGGCGCGTTCGACGCGTACGTCACCGAGAGGATCTCGTTCGGGTGGCGGCGCGTGTAGTACGAGACGTACATCGGCTTCACGAGCCAGACCTGGTCCCAGTACGTGTCGGGTGAATGCTGCTTGATCTTCACCCGGATGCCGGCCGGCTCGACCACCTGCGCGAACGCGACGGCGAGATCGACCATCCCACCGTACGACGCCGAGGTGAACAGCTCGACGTCGATTCCGTCCGCATGGCCGGCCTCGGCGAGGAGCGCCTTTGCGCCCTCGATGTCCTGCTCTGTCGACACGTCGGACGGGTAGTACGGGTCGTCCGGCGGCACCGGCACGTCACCCGAGACGTCGCCGTAGCCCTGGTAGACGGCCTGGAGGACCTTCTCGCGGTCGACGGCCATCTTGATTGCGTCGACGACGCGCTCGTCGTCGAACGGCGGCTTGGTCTGGTCCATCGCGACGAGGAGGTAGGTGGCGCCCTTGAACTCGAGGAGCTCAGCTCCGCTCGCACCCTCGACGGTCGACGCCGCCGAGTAGTCGATCGGGTCGGCGAGGTGCGACTGGCCGGAGACGACCGACTGCACCTTGGTCGACTGCTCGCCGATCACGACGCCGCGGATGCCGTCGAGGTACGGCAACCCGCTCTCCCAGTACTCGGGGTTCTTCTCGACCTCCCAGCTTCGGCCGGGCTGGAAGGACTTGAGCTTGAACGGGCCCGTTCCGACCGCAGTCTTCGCAAAGTCCGTCGTCCCATCCTTGACGATCATCCCGTGGCGGGCGCTCAGTGCAAGCGGGATGAGCGAATCGGGTCGCTTCAGCTTCAGGACGAGCGTCGCCTCGTCGGGCGCCTCGATCCCGGCCGCGTCGATACTGGGCTCGAGCCGCGAGAAGAGCGGCGACCCGAAGTCCTCCGTGAGCAGGCGTCCGATGGAGTACGCGGCGTCCTTGGACGTGAACGGGGTCCCGTCGTGCCACTTCACGCCCTGCCGGAGCTTGAACGTCCACTCGCTCGCGTCCTCGTTCGGTTCCCAGGACTCGGCCAGGATTGGATGGATGTTCCAGTCGGTGTCTGCAACCGTCAGGCCTTCGTAGATCTGGCCGGTGTAGAACGAGTCGTTCGAGAGCGTGGTGAGGGCGGGGTCGAGGTTCTCCTTCGCACTCGCATCGCTGAAGGAGACCTGGACGAGGCCGCCCTTCTTCGCCGCGGTTCCGGCTCCGTCACCGCCTTCGCTCTCCTTCTCCTCGCCGCCGCAGGCGGCGAGCAGGGTGCCGCTGCCCGAGACGAAGATGATCCCCGCAAAGCCGCGGCGGAGAAGCTCGTCCCGGGTGAGGCCCTCCTTCGGCGTTCGTTCGTAGTGACCGTTCTCAACTGACATTTCTGCTCCTCCGCTCGTTCGTGGACAGCACTAACTCCCGTTGGACGTGCATACGACGTAAGCGCCGATCCGGTCTGCCGCCTTCCGACACGCCTGCCCGAGCCGTGGGAACGAGGACGGCGCGATTCGGTACGACGGCCCGGAGACGCTCAAGGCGGCGACGCACCGTTTCTCCTGATCGAGAACCGGGACGGCAACGCCGTTCAACTCCTCTTCGAACTCGCCGGCCGCGGTTGCGTAGCCGTCGCTTCGGGCCCGTTCGAGCTGCCGCTTCAGCCGCTCGCGCCGGGTGATCGTGCGCTCGGTTAGCGCGGTGAGGCGACCTCCCGGGAGACCGTCCGTCCCGAACGCGAGCAGGACCTTCCCGTCGGACGTGCAGTGGAGGGGCGTCCGCCTCCCCACCCAGTTCTGGACCCCGACCACATAGCGCGAGTCGACCTGGGCGATCGTCGTCATCTCGTCCCCGTGACGAACGGTGAGCGTCACCGTCTCGCCGGTCCGCTCGGCCAGGTCGGACATCGGCCTGCGCGCGCGCTCCGCGAGCTCGCGGCCCGAGATCGCAAGCATGCCCAGCCGTCCGAGCTCGGGGCCGAGCCGAAAGGCCTCCCCGGCATCGGCACGTTCGAGGAACCCGCGTGCTGCAAGCGTCCTGGCCAGGCGGGAGGCGGTGCTCCGGTGGACACCGAGCATCGTCGCGATCTCGCTGACGGTGAGTGCCCTGCCTTCGGCATCAAACGCTTGAAGCGTCCGGAGGGCCCGGTCTGCCGTCAGGAGGGTGTTGCGCATACCGCAACGGCGCGATCATAACGCTCCATGGTCCGGATTCCAAGGCCGCCGGTCTAGCGCGGCGCGAAGGCCTCGAGTGCACTGCGTCGGGGCTCCAGAAACTTCTCGGGCGTTTCGCACTCCTCGAGGAACCCGACCGCCTCACGGCAGAGACCGAGGCCGTTCTCCGCGTTCGCCGCCCACACGTTTTCCTGCTCCCCCGGGTCCGACTCGAGGTCGTAGAGCTCCGGGCTCTCGGTCGGACCCCCGAGGATGACCGACCGGGTCCGGGTCGCGATCGTGATCGGCATGTAACTCGAGATGCGGCGAGGCCGAGAGTCCACGGCACTCGTCATCTCGCCCTCGGCGAAGTAGAGCGGCCACGAGCTCACGACGAACGGCCGGTGCTCGCCGTCCTCAGCGTCAAGCGCGCTCTTGAAGGAGCGACCCTGCATCCCCGCCGGAACGTCGATCCCGACCAGATCGAGAATCGTCGGCGCAAGATCGGGCGCCGTGGTGAGCGCCTGCCGCTTGCCGGGGTCGAGGCCGGGCCCGCGCACGAAGAGCGGGATCCGCGTGAGCTCCTGGTAGAGAGGCGACCAGCCAACCGTCAGGAGCCAAGACTCGGGGAGCCACTCCGGAACATCGGCGTCGGCCGTGATCTTCGCGCCCGGATCGTGGAACCACTCGGCCTTGCCGAAGTAGCCGTGCTCACCGAAGAAGAAGCCGTGGTCGGACGTGAACAGCACGACCGTGTTGTCCGTCAGGCCGAGCACGTCGAGCTTCTCGAGAAGACGGCCGATCCAGCGGTCGACCATCGTGACCTCGCCGCAGTACGTCGCGTGCGCCATCTCGACGTCTTCCTCCGTCAACCCCGCATCACGCCACTTGCCGTACGTCGGGTAGAGCTGGCGGCCATCGTAGTCCGGCTTGTAGAGAGCCGTGTAGTACTCGGGCGCATCCCACGGCTCATGGGGGTCCCAGCTGTCGACGTAGAGGAAGAACGGCTCCTTGTAGTGGCGCTCGAGCCATCCTTCGGCCGCAGTCACGGTGCGGGCGATCAGGCGATCGGCCTCGGAGCGCCATGTGAGCCGCGCGTCAGAGCGCTCGTGCGGACGCGTGTCGTCGCCCTGGCCTCGGACCCAGATGAAGTCGTCGAAGCCACGGTCGTATCCGTAGCCGCCCCGGATGAAGAAGGGCGTGTCGACGACGCCCATGGTCAGGTATCCCTCGCCGGCCAGAACGCCGGGCAGTGTCTGGATCCCGGCCGGAAGCGCCTCCCAGCCCATGAATGTGTACGAGAAGCGCCCCGTCAGGATGTCGGCCCGGGCCGGCATGGTCGGAAACGAGGAAACGAGGTGGTGGTCGAAGGCCGCTGCGTCGCGGGCGAACGCGTCCAGGTGCGGCGTTCGGATCGTCGCGTTCCCGTAGGCGCCGACGTGATCGCGGCGAAACGTGTCGCAGACGATCAGGACGACGTTCGGTCGTTCAGCCATTCGTCATCTCTCCCGGCGCCGGAATTGCGACATGCGCAACGCGTCGATCATAGTGCGCGGCACGGTGCGAGGCGAGAGCGCGAGTGCCGGTGTGAAGCGGCCGGTCGAGCCGATCCGTTGGCGCGACCTCGTCGCCGGATTCAGCGTCGCGCTCGTCCTCGTCCCCCAGTCCTTGGCGTACGCGGAGCTCGCCGGGATGCCCGCCGAGCGCGGTCTCTACGCCGCGGCTCTGCCTCCGCTCGCAGCTGCCCTCTTCGCCTCCTCGCCCTATCTCCAGACCGGGCCCGTCGCGATCACGAGCCTTCTCACCTTCGGCGCTCTCTCCGCGGTCGCGGTGCCCGGAAGCGGGGAATACGTGGCGCTCGCCCTGCTCCTGGCTCTCATCGTCGGGGTCGTTCGGCTCGCGATCGGGCTCGCCCGAAGCGGCGTCGTTGCGTACCTCATGTCGCAACCCGTCCTCCTCGGGTTCACCTCCGCGGCCGCGATCCTGATCGTCCTGTCGCAGCTTCCGACGGCCCTCGGCGTCGACCCAGCCTCGGAGGGGGTGCTCGAGCGGGCGGCAGACGCTTTTGCCGACGTGGGAGCCTGGGAGACGAGCGCTCTTCTCCTCTCGGTCGCGACCGTCGCGCTGGTCCTCCTCGGCGGTCGCCTGCACGCGCTCTTCCCCGGGGTTCTCGTCGCCGCGGCCGTCGCGATCGCCTACAGCGAGCTTGCGGACTACGGCGGTGCGACCGTTGGATCGGTCGGCGGCGGGCTCCCGCCCTTCTCGGTCGACTTCCCGTGGACCTCGCTCGGGACGCTCGCCCTGCCGGGTCTCGTGATCGCGCTCGTCGGGTTCGCGGAGCCGGCCGCCATCGCGCGCACGTTCGCCGCGCAGGAGCGACGGCCGTGGGATCCGAACCGTGAGTTCGTGAGCCAGGGCGTTGCGAACGTCACGGCCGCTTTCTCCGGCGGCTTTCCCGTCGGCGGGTCGTTCTCGCGGAGCGCGTTGAACCGGCTGTCGGGCGCGCGGACGCGCTGGAGCGGCGCGGTCACGGGCCTCCTCGTTCTCGCGTTCCTCCCCTTCGGCTCCGCGTTGTCGTCGCTTCCGAAGGCGGTGCTGGCCGCCATCGTGATCGCGTCGGTCGTCGGCCTGATCAGGCTGCTTCCCCTCCTCCGTCTCTTTCGCTTTTCGCGAGGCCAGTTCGTGGTCGGTGCCGCGACGTTCGTGCTCACGCTCGTGCTCTCGCCCCATGTCGAACGGGCGCTTGTGATCGGCATTCTCCTGTCGATCGGGCTCCACCTACGCCGTGAGCTCTCACTCGAGGTTGCGAGCTGGACCGAGGGGGGCGGGCTCCATCTGAGACCCCGAGGCGTGCTCTGGTTCGGTAGCGCGCGCACACTCGAGGACGCGGTCCTCAAGCTGCTCGCGGAGCACTCGGACGCGGAACGCCTGGTCGTCCATCTCGACGCCCTCGGCCGGATCGACATGACCGGCGCGCTCGCGCTCCGCGCGCTCCTTCAGGACGCGCGCGAGGCAGGGGTCACCGTCGAGATCGTGGACATCCGGGCGCGCTGGCGCGGTCTCGTCGCGCGCGTGATCGAGCGCGAAGACGACCCGCTGCAGTGAACACGCCGGGACCCGGGCCGGGCAAGCCCGGTCCCTACAAGAGCCCGTAGGGGCGAGGCTTGCCTCGCCCGCGCGGACCGCTAGCCGTTGACCGAGAAGCTCGAGTTCGGGTTGATCTCGCGGTTTCGCGAGTAGAAGCCCGCGTTCAGCGTGATCCCGGTATAGCGGGTCTTGACCTGCACAGGGTCACTGTCGTGGTCGTGCCCCGCCTCGCAGGCGTCGATCACCTCGGCCATCATGTGGCCGACGACGGGCGCGTTCTTGAACTGGTTTCCGCTCGTGCCGATGGCCATGTAGAAGCCGTCGAGCGCCGAGCGGTCGTAGATCGGGATCCAGTCGTCCGAGACGTCGTAGAGGTCGACGAGCCCGCGGGAGTCGGGCGGCACCTTGACGGCCGGGATCCGTCGCGCCACGCGATAGACCTGGGCCTCCCACTGTGCACGCGAGACCTTCCGGTCGTAGTCGTCGGGATCGTCGACCCAGACCTGGGGGTCGCAGTCGGGGTCCTCGCTTCCGATCAGGATGTTGTTGCCGGCCTCGGGGCGGAAGTAGATGCCCTGGTCGCCGTCTGAGGTGTGGAACCCTTCGTGCTCGTAGTCCACGTCCTCGGGCGCCGGGACGATGTGCACCTCGTGGCGGAGCGCCCGCGTCTTGATGTTCATCTCGTCCTCCACGCCCGCCATGCGGTTGATGACGAAGGAGTGCGGCCCGGCCACGTTCACGACGACCGGCGCGTCGATCTCCTCGCCGTTCTCGAGCGTGACCCCCTCCACTCGCCCGTCGCGGCGAATCTCGACGACCCGCCGGTTGAACATGAACTCGCCGCCCTTCGATTCGGACGCCCGCTGGAGATTGTGCGACGTGAGCTGGGGGTCGTTCATGTATCCCGACCCGGGCGTGTAGATCACCCCTGGGAGCTCCTCGTCGCGCTTGTGCCAGAACTCCTCGCTCTCGGGACGGTCCGGGGGCCAGAACGCGTGGAAGTCGAAGTACGGGACGCGCTCCTTGGCGGTCTCGAGCTCCCACTCCTCATGCTCGACCCCGAGGTCGCGGTAGTGCTTCAGGACCTTCTCGTGATGGCCCGTCTTGCTCTTCAGGAGCACCGTTCCGGATCGCATGTATTCCGCAAAGCCGCGCTCGTCCTCGATCTCGAGGTAGTTCGGCCAGTCCTCCCAGTACGAGAACCCCTCGTAGGCCATCCCGACGCCGTCCCAGGACGAGTAATGCGCGCGAACGATCGAACAGGAGCTCGACGTCGGCCCGTACCCCGCGGCGGGAAGCTTGTCGATGTTGATCGTCTTGTAGCCGCGCTTGCCGAGCTCGAACGCCGTCGCCGCGCCGATGACCCCGGCCCCGATGATGATCGCGTCGGCGTTCTTTCTCATTGCGAAACCCTCCGCCCCCGCACGCCTGCCAAACGTATCACCGTCGCATCCGTTTCATCTCGGGGTCGAACAGAGGATCCGGCGAGACGGTCGCGGGCTGAGGGTCGCAGAAGTACTCGATCTCGAGGTCGGTGCCCTCGGCGGCGAGCTCGGCCGGCAGCCATGCATACGCGATTCCGCGCCCGACCGAGTAGCCGTAGTCCGCGCTCGTCACGAAACCGGCCGCGTCTCCGTTCGCACGGACCGGCTCCTTGCCCATGACGACTCCGTCGAGCGTCAGGCAGCAGAGCTTCCGCGTCGGCGCTTGGCCGTCGCGCTCCGCGAGGGCGTCGCGCCCGATGAAGTCGCCTTTGTCGAGCTTGACGGCGAACGCGAGCCCGGCTTCGTAGGGGTCGTGCTCGCTCCACATGTCGGCGCCCCACGAGCGGTAGCCCTTTTCAAGACGGAGCGCGCTGAAGGCGCCGCGGCCACCCGCGATCACACCCTGATCGTGGCCCGAGTCCCAGAGCAGGTCCCAGAGGCGAAGCCCGAACTCCGCGGACGTATAGAGCTCCCAGCCGAGCTCGCCGACGTACGAGAGGCGAAGCGCCGTCACGGGAACCTGGCCGACGTAGATGTCACGGGCACGGAAGAAGCCGAACCCCTCGTGCGAGACGTCGTCCTCGGTCAGCGGCTGGAGGACGTCGCGCGCGTTCGGGCCCCAGAGCCCGATGCAGCAGGTCTCACCGGTTGAATCGCGGACCTGGACACTGCCGTCGCCGGGCGCATTCCGCTCCAGCCAGGCGATGTCGCGGCGCCCGTTCAGGCCGAGCTGGAACCGGTTCTCGTCGAGGCGAGCGACCGTGACGTCGGAGAGGATGCCGCCGCGCTCGTCGAGCATGAGCGTGTACGTCACATAGCCGGGCGGGCGATCGAGCTCGTTCGTCGTCAGCCGCTGGAGGAGCGCGAGCGCGCCCGGTCCCGTCACGTCCGCATGCTTGAGCGAGGTCATGTCGTACAGCGCGACGGCTTCCCGCGTGGCGAGGGCTTCGGCGCCGACGATCGGCGACCAGAACCGGGCCGCCCAGCCGTCGCGCTCGGGAATCTCGCGACCTTCGAGCAGCGGCGCGTTCCGCTCGTACCAGTGTGGGCGCTCCCAGCCGTTGGCCTCGAGGAAGAACGCCTCGAGAGCCCGCTCGCGCCCGTAGAACGGGCTGACCCGAACCGGCCGCGGCTCCTCCATCGGCTGGAGCGGGTGGATGATGTCGTAGACCTCGTCGTACTGCTGCGCGGCGCGGCGGCGCAGGTACGCCGGGCTCGCCACGTGCGCCTCGAACCGCCGGACGTCGCACTCGCGCAGGTCGAGCGAGGGCGCGCCCTTGGCGATCCACTCGGCGACGACCTTCCCGGCGCCGGCGGCGTGCGTGATCCAGATCGCCTCGGCGAGCCAGAAACCCGCAACCTCCTCCGACTCCCCGAGGAGCGGCATCCCGTCGGGCGTGAACGAGAACATCGCGTTCATCGCCTCGTCGAGCTCGACGTTCGCGAGCGGCGGGAGGAGGCGGCGCGCCTCCGCCCAAGCGGGCGCGTAGTGCTCCGGTGTGAAGTCGAGCATCGTCGGCATGACGGGCCGCTCGCCCACCTTCGGGATCTGGTCGGGATCGACGAGCAGAGGATCGTGCTGATACGAGCCGACGCCGTAGCACTCGCCACGCTGGCGGAAGTACATGGCCGCGTCCTGATGGCGAAGGATCGGATGGCGGATCTCCTCGGTCTCGCCCGCGAGCTCGCGGAGAGGCGTGGTCCATGCGAGCAGGTGCTCGACCGGGAAGAGCGAGACCTGGACGCCGGCCATCCGACCGATCAGCGGGCCCCAGATGCCCGCGCAGCAGACGACGAGCTCGGTCTCGATCCGTCCCTGCAGCGTCTCGACCGCCCGGACCCGGCCGTCCGAGACGTCGATCCCCGTCACGGGGGTCTCGCCGTAGAAGCGGGCTCCGCGCGAGCGCGCCTCGTCGGCCATGACCGCGCACGCGAACACCTGCTTGGCCACGCCGTCCGTGGGGACGTAAAAGCCGCCGTGGATCGTTGCCGGGTCGAGGAGCGGAATCTTCTCGGCAACCTGCTCGGGCGCCAGGAGCTCCGACTCGAGCTGCCACGAGGTCGCGATGCCGTGCTTGCGCATGAGGTCGTGCCAGCGCTCGGGCGTTCCCGCTACCTCGATGCTGCCGACCGGATAGAAGCACGATCGCCCCTCATGCTCGAGCTCGGCAAAGCGTTGGACGCTCTGGCGGGCGAGCTCCGTCATCGTCTTGGAGGGGTTGGTCTGGAACATGGCACCGGGTGCGTGCGACGTCGAGCCGCCGGTCGCGGGCAAGGGGCCCTGGTCGAGGACGACGACGTCGGTGACGCCGAGGCGCGTCAGGTGATCGGTGACGGAGC
>JACCYG010000291.1 GCA_013696595.1 Actinomycetota bacterium
CCCCCACGGACCCCCTTCTTGCCGGCGGAGGAACCTTCCGGTTCCCCCGCACCCCCTCCCCCCACTCATGTGCCAGAGGCTGGCCCATGAGTGAGCCGCGCCACATCCTCGTCCTTGCAAACGAGACCGTTGTCGGCAAGTCGCTGCTCGAGGCGGTGCGAAAGCGCGCCGACCACGGGCCGATCCGGGTGACGGTGATCTGCCCGCAGAACGCGCCGGCGACGGGCTATGTCGTGTACGAGGACGAGCGCCGCTCGGCGGCAGAGCGGCGCCTGCGACGCACGCTCGACCTCCTCCACGAGGCCGGGATCGCGGCCCGCGGTGCCGTGGTCGATCCCGACCCGCTCGCGGCGCTTCGCGACGCCATCCACGAGCACCACCCGGACGAGATCATCATCTCGACGCACCCGGAGATGCGATCCGGCTGGCTGCGGGGGAATCTCGTCGATCGCGCGCGCAGGAGCGCCGGCGACATCCCGGTCGAGCACGTCGTCGTCGATCTGGACGAGCCGCGTGAGCGAGCGCACGTCCTCGTGGTCGGAAGCCGGACGGTGGTCGGCGAACCGGTCGTCCAGGCCGTGCGTGAGCGCGCCGGCCAGTCGCCGGCCGAGTTCACGGTCATCGTTCCGGCCGACCCTCCCGGCGCCGAGGAGCGCGTCGAGAAGGCGCTTGCACAGCTCCGCCGTGCCGGGTTCGAGGCGACGGGCCACGTCGGCGATCCGGACCCCGTCTGCGCGGTCGTGAACGCTCTCCACGACGAGCCCGTCGACGAGATCATCATCTCGACGTTTCCCGACGAGCGCTCGGGCTGGCTTCGCCGCGACGTGCTCGGCCGGATCCGTAAGCACACGAAGGTGCCGATCCGCCACGTCGTCGTCGAGGAGACCGAGGCCGAGACGGCGCTCGCGTCGTAAATCCGGTGACGACGACCGCGCACGCGCACGACCACCCGCCGGCGGCGAACGCGAGCTCACGCGTCGACGCGCGTCTGCTCGGGATCTACATCTTCATCGCGTCCGAGGTCATGCTGTTCGGCTCGTTCTTCACGGCCTATTTCTTCGCGCGCGTGATCGTCGCGCCGGAGACCTGGCCGCCCGAGCCCTTCGAGCTGCCGGTTTACCTCGCGCTCCTGAACACGATCATCCTGATGACCTCGAGCTTCACGATGCACTGGGCGCTCCAGGCGATCAAGCGGGGGAGCCGGGCGGGCCTCGTCGCGGGCCTCACGCTCACCTTCCTGCTCGGCCTGACGTTTCTCCTGATTCAGATCCGGGAGTACACGCGGATCGGCTTCGGGCCGGGTGACCTCGCGTTCGGTTCCTCGTTCTTCGGCCTGACCGGCCTGCACGGAGCGCACGTCTTCGTCGGCCTGAACCTGCTCGCGTATGCGCTCGTCCGTGCCGTACGCGGTCACTACGGGCCGGCGGCCCACGATCACCTCGGCGTCGAGATCCCCGGGATCTACTGGCACTTCGTCGACGTCATGTGGATCGTGGTCTACGTCACCGTGTACGTCCTGTAGGGGCCGGACAGGTCCGGCCCGTCGTGAGAAACCCGCTCCGGACCGAGGCTGAGGCGTTCAGCTTCGTCCTCGTCGTCGCCGTGCTCTTCCTCGCGGTCGCGCTCGCGAGCGCGCTTGGCGGCGGAAGGGTGGCTCTCGCGATGTTCCTCGGCCTTCTGATTGGGGTCGGCGCAGGGATTTTCTTGAGGAGCGACCCGAAGAAGCGCGAGCCGGCGGTCTGGGAGAGGCCGGCGCCGCCAACCGAGCGTACGATCAAGGAATGAGGTTGCTCGCGTTCCTCAAGCGTAGGTCCAGCGGATCCGCCCAGACGGTTCACGACCGAGAGCGTCAGCGGCGGGATCTGCGGCGCACCCCGAACTACGACGGACACGGCCCGCCGCGCGTCGAGCCGCGACCCAACCGGTTCGACGCCGGGCCCGGCGGCTAGCCGCCGGTCACGTAGCGCGCGAGGACCCTGATCTGCTCCTCGGTCAGGCGGCCTTGGTACGGCGGCATTCCCCCGCCGCCCTCCGTGATCTGCTTGAGCGCTTCCTCGAAGCTCTTGTCGGACTCGTCGAGGTTCGGGCCGACGGTTCCGCTCGACCCGGCGTCGCTCAGCACATGGCAGCTCCCGCAGCCCGACCCTGTGAAGATCGTCTTCGGGTCGGTCTCGTCCGGGGTGACTGCCTGCTTGACCGGCTTTCCAGCCACCGACGCCACGTACGCGGCGATCGAGATGCGGTCGCCTTCCGGCAGGTAGTCCTTCGTTCCCTCCTCGTCGTAGTCGGGCATCGGCGGGCCCGGGATCCGCATCTGCTCGAGCGTGACCTCGAAGAACGTGCTGTCCTCGAGGCCCTGGTCGTCCGCGAACTTGAACGCCGAGTCGAGGTTGGGCCCCACGTCGCCCTGCGTCCCTGCGTCCGCGAGCGCGTGGCAGGCGCCGCACTTCTGCTGGAAGAGCTCTTTGCCCCGCGTCTCGTCGGCGCCTTCCCGGCTCGT
The DNA here is from genome assembly GCA_013696595.1 of Actinomycetota bacterium. GTDB lineage: Bacteria > Actinomycetota > Thermoleophilia > Gaiellales > Gaiellaceae > JACCYG01. Next base: position 2,501 of record JACCYG010000291.1, read on the forward strand.
TGCCGCGCCGCTGCAGCCCGCGAGGAGCGCCGCCGCGGCGAGCGGGACGGCGAACCGAAGCACCCGGTCAGGCCTGGGCGCCGTCCGGCGAGCCGAGGTTCGCAACGGCCTCCGCGCGCGTCTCGTAGATAGGAAACACCTTGTCGAGACCCGTGATCTCGAAGATCTTCGTGATATTTCGATCGTTGCAGACGAGCGTGAGCTGGCCACCGTTCGGCCGGAGCCGCTTCACGCCTCCGACGAGGACCCCGAGGGTCGTCGAGTCGATGAACGTCGTATTTGTCAGGTCGACGAGGACACTCTTCCCGCCCTGGCCCACCACCTCGAGCAACTGCTGCTTGAACTCGGGCGCCGTGTAAAGGTCGACCTCGCCCGACAGCGAGATGACGTAGGCGTCGTCGCCAAGCTTCTCGGTGTTGATGTCGAAGTTCATCTGCCCCCAGGGGAGGAAAAGGACCGCAGTACCTTACCCGACTGCCTCAGCCGTTATTCACGCCACGCGACTGGAGCTGGAGCTGCCTCACCAGGTTCCTGACCTCGGCGCGGTTGGCCGCGTCTGGCGCGAGCTCGAGATAGCGGTTGTAGGCGAGGATCGCCCCCGCTGTGTCGCCGGAAAGCTGCGATGCGCGCCCGAGCTCGATGAAGAAGGTCGGCTCCTCAGGAGCCAGGGTCGTCAGCTTGCGCCAGACCCCTGCCTCCTTCTGGTACGCGGCCTGGGCGGTCGAGAACGCCTCCTGGTAGCGCTCGTTTGCGTCGTCTCGGAGCGCTGACGTGATCGGCGGCGAGTCGAGGCCTCGCGCCAGCGTGCCGTTGGGGTTCAAGAGCTCGTCGCCGAAGCCGGCCTGCTGCGACTCGATCTGAACCGAATTCAGGCGCTTTTCGGCCTCACCCGCCCTGATCAGATAGAGGCCCGCGAGCTGTTGAAGGGCGTCTGCGTCCTTGGGCCGCAGGGCGATGTAGTCCTCGAGCGCGAGGATCGCGCCGCTCGTCTCCCCTTCAGCCTGGAGCGCGTTCGCGAGGTCGAGGTGGGCGTCGGCGTCCTTCGGGTTCTTCTTCACGCGCTCGCGCGCGTCCTCGGCCGACTCGCCGCCTGCGGACGGCTGGCGGTTCAGGAGGTCGGACAGGTAGTCGCCGATCCCCGACCCGCCGGCGCCGACCCCGAAGCCGACGAAGCCGAGCGCGAACGCGAGCGCAAGAGCGAGAAAGACCCACTTCGCCCGGCGGCGCAGCCGGGGGAAGAACATCAGGTCTTCTGCGTGATCGTAGGTTCGGGCACGTTGCCGAGCAGGCGGCCGCGTGCTCCTGCCGCGCCGCTGCGAAGCTCGTGCCATTCGAACCCTCCTTTCCTGTAGCGCTCCTCACCGTCGACGCCGGTGAGCTCGATCCGCTCGGGAGAGCCGCCCAAGACGACCGCGTCGGCGGGGTCCTCCCAGGGCAGATACGGCGACCCGGAGAGCGAGACGACCGCGAGATCGGCGCGCTTCCCGGGCGCGAGCGATCCGACCTCGTCGTCGAGGCCGAGTGCGCGCGCGGAGCCAAGCGTAGCGAGTTCCAGCGCTTCCGATGTCGCGAGGACGTTCGGGCGGCCTGCCCGTACGCGCGCGGTCAGCACGACGCTTCGGAGCTCCTCGAAGAAGTCGAACGACGGTGCCGACGCGGGACTGTCCGTACCGATCCCGATGCGCATCCTCGCTTCGCGAAACTCCGCAAGCGGCGCCATGCCGCATCCCAGGATGGCGTTCGAACGGGGGCAGTGGGCAATGGCGCGATCTCTTCGGCATCGACCTTGACGCAGTGCGCGGCGAGAACGTTCGGTCCGAGGAGGCCGGCGGCCGCGAGCATCCTCGTCCCGGTCGTGCCGGCCGGTTCGACGAGGAGAGTGCGGAAGGCCGCCCAGGGGCCATCGCCCGCCGTCACATAGGCGACCTCGGAGGCGCTCTCGGAAATGTGGGTCGCCATCGGCAGCCCGAGCTCGGCGCAGGCTCGGTAAACCTCGAGCGAGACGGTGAACGGGGTGTGTGGCGACACTGCGGGCCGGACGCGGTCGGAAAAGGAGTCCTCGGCGCGCGCACGGTTCTCCGCCATGCGCGCGAGTGACGCCGCCGGGTCGTCGCCGAAGACCTCGAGGTAGACGATCGCGCGCAGGCCGAGCTCGGCGCAGGCGACCGCCGCGGCCCCGCTGTAGCTGCAGTCGCCGATCGTGGTGACGCCCGAGGCGAGGTTCTCGGCCGCGCCGGCGCGGGCGATCGCTAGGTAGTCGTCCCACCCGATCCGCCACTTGCGCTCCGTGTGGAGGGTGATCCAGTCCGCAAAGTCTGCAAGGGCGTCGCCGAAGCCCCCGTAAACGGCGTACTCGACGTGGGTGTGGGCGTTCACGAATCCTGGGACGATGACCGCGTCCTCGAAGCACTCGCCTTCGCCGAGCTCGGACGCAGAGCCGACGGCCGTGATCCGTCCAGCTTCGATCACGACCGCTCCGTTCTGGATCGGCTCCCCCTCGACGGGAAGCACCCAGTCGGCCGAGAGCGTGCGAGACACACACCGGATGCTACGGCGCGAGAGCCGTGCGGCTAGCCCTTCACGACGACGACCGCCTCCATGAAGGGATGAACCTTGCAGAAATAGTGGTACGTCCCGGGCTTCTTGAACGTCGTCTCGTATGTGCCGTCCTTGTTCAGGAGCTTGGACTGCAGCTCCGCGCCTTCCTTCGAGGTGACGGTGTGCTGCGCGGTGTCCTCGTTCGTCCACCGGACGGTCGTATTCACCGAGACGGGGAGTGTCTTCGGCTTGAACGCGATCCCGGCTATCACGACGCGTTCGCCTCTCGACCCGCCGGACTCGGCCTGTGTCGTCTCCTTCTCCCCGGTCGTCTTGGCCTCCGTCGCCGATCCTCCGCACCCGGTGGCACCGACGACCGCAACGACGAGCGTGAGCGCGATCGGGGTATAGCGGCGGTGCATGAGTCTCCCTCCGTTGCCTGGCACCGAGATTCGTCGCGGAGGGTCCGTTCGGTTCGATCTGACCGGATCGCTACGTGTCGCTCGTGCCGACGAGCGGCGCACCGAGCTCGCCGCGGGCCGCCCATCGCTTCTCGAAGTACACGGAGGCCCAGATCGAGCCCTCGAAGAGAACGAGGATCGGGAGCGCCTGGAGCGCCATCGTGACGAAGTCGACTCCGGGGAGAAGCACGGCGCTGATCAGGCAGAGCCCGTACCCCACACGGCGGTTGGCGCGCAGGCGCGCGGACGAGAGGATCCCGAGCCGGACGAGGCCGAGGATGAAGATCGGGAGCTCGAACAGAAGGCCGGACGCGAGGATCACGATCGAGGCGAAGTTGAAGTACTCGCGGGCGCGGAGCTGCACGTCGTAAAGCTCGGAGTCGAAGCCGAGGAGGAAGGGAATTCCCCGCGGCAGCACGATCAAGTAGGCGAAGGCCATGCCTGAGACGAGCAGGACCGTCGCCGCACCGACTAGACGGACGACGACTCGTTGGCTCGTGACCTCGAAGGCGGGCGCGAGGAACGCCCAGAGCTGCCAGACGAGCACGGGAATCGCGAGCGCGATCGCGGCGTAGAGCGAGACCGTGAACGACGTGATGAACGGTTCTCCCGGGCTGAGCGTCGTCAGCTCGTAGTTGTCCGGGACGGGCTCGCGGAGCCAGCGGACGAGGGTCTTGCGGAAGGCGTACGTGAAGATGAAGAAGAACGCGACCGCTCCGAAGCCGATGACCAGCCTCGTGCGAAGCTCCGTCAGGTGATCGACGAGTGTGACGCTCTCGCCGTGCCCGAGCCGGCGCGGCATGCGAGGCATCGACCGGCCCCCTAGCTGGAGACGCGCTCGCTCTCGGGCTGCGTCGTGCTCGCGGTGGGAGGCGCGGCGACGGGCTGTGACGCCGGCGGCGTAAGCTCGGTCTTCTCCGGCTCGTCGTCGCTGTCGTTGCCGGTGATCGAGTCCTTGAACTCGCGCATCCCGCG
>JACCYG010000361.1 GCA_013696595.1 Actinomycetota bacterium
GTCTTCGTCGTCACGAGCCCGAGGACGACGGTCTTGTCGGCCGGGACGGCCGCCAGCGGCTCGAACGTGCCCGAGCGCTCGTCGTCGTACTCGAGCAGCAGCCGCTCCGCGCGGATGCGGGGGAAGATGCGCTCGGCCAGCCAGTCGTAGCCTCCGGAGACGAGCCAGCGGCTCACCTGGTTCCCCTTGCAGAGGTGGAAGCCGAACGTGACGCCGGGATGGTCGCCGATGACGAGGTTGTCGAGCTCGAGGCCAAGCTCGAGCCACCGCTCGGCCGGCCACCCGCGGCTCGCGTAGAAATCGCGGTAGGCCGGGTCGACGAGGAGCGGATAATGAGGCGCGTCGATCTGAATGTACGGAGCGCCGAGACGAACGAGCTCGTCGACCTCCTCGCGGAGGATCTCCGCGGCGTCGGCGAGAAAGTCCTCGAGCCGCGCGTAGGCGCCGCTCGAACGCTCCGGATCCCAGAAGTTGGCGAAGAGGCTCGGGCTCGGAAGCGTCACCTTGAGCACCTTGCTCGTTCGTCCGAGCGCGTAGGCGGCCTCGTCGGCAGAGAGGAAGCGCTTCCGGCGCAGCTTCCCGACGACGGCGATCGGCGGCCGCTCGACCTTCATCTCGCCGAGCTCGTCGCTTTGCCACTCTCCCCAGAGGAACGCGTCGAGGTCCCAGTCGCCGAACCCGTCGACCGCCTCCGTCATCTGAGACTGGAAGGAGAGGCGGCGCATCTCTCCGTCGGTCACGACGTCGAGTCCCGCGTCCTCCTGCAGGCGGATGGCCTCGTCGACGGCCGCATCCTCGATCTTCCGGAACTCCGTGTCGGGCAGCTCCCCGCTCGCGAAGCGCTCGCGCGCCTCGAGAAGGTCCTGCGGGCGAAGCAGGCTCCCGACTACGTCGCTCCGGGCCTCGAGCACGCGCGTCACTGTACTCCGCGCAGCCTCTCCTTCGATCGTTACGATTTCGCGCACAAGTCGCCCGGCGGCGCGGAGCCAAGCCGATGAGAGACCTCCTCCTTCTCTGTCCGCAGGCGCGGGACATCGTTTGCATCGACGCCGCCGACGTTGCGGGCCGCTACCGCGTTCGCTATGTCGGGTCGGACCTGGACCAGCTCGACGACTTCGACCCCGCGAGCTTTCTCGAGGAGTGCGAGGCGATCCCGGCCGACGGGGTGGTCGGAACGAAGGACCAGTCCGCGCTCCTCGCGTCCATCCTCGCCGAGCGTCGCGGCTTTTCGGGGCCGACGCCGCAGGCGCTTCTCGCCTGTCAGCACAAGCCGACTTCCCGGGGGATCCAGCAGAGAGCGGTGCCCGACGCCACACCAAGGTTCGCCGTCCTCGACGGAGACCTCCCTTTCGAGGTCCCTTTCTTCGTCAAGCCGGTCATCGGTCGCCTTTCGCAGAACGCGTTCCGAATCGACGACGCGGCCGACCTCGTCGATCTTCAGGAGATTGACCGCTACACGACGCGCCACGGAGAAATTGCCGCCCTCGCAGGCGCGAGCCCCGACCTCGCCCACGGTTTCCTGGTCGAGGAGCTGCTCACCGGTCTCGAGGTGACGCTCGAGGGTTACGTCCACGAGGGTCGCGTGACCACGATCGGCGTGACCGACTCGGTCAAGTACCCAGGCACACTCAGCTTCGAGCGCTTCGAGTACCCGACCACGATCTCAGAGGAACGTGAGGCAGAGCTTTCCGACACCGCCGCCGTCGTCCTCTCGGCCGTGGGATTCGACGGCGGCTTCTTCAACGTCGAGTTCTTCGTCCCTGACGAGGGTCCCGCGCGGATCATCGAGGTGAACGGCCGCATCGCGACCCAGTTCGCGCCGCTCGTCCAGGGCCTGCACGGGCGCTCGACCTACGAGGCCCTTCTCATGCTCGCGACGGGAGAGGACCCGGGCTGGCATGAGGGCCGTCCGGACGGCGTTGGCGTCAGTTACGTCGTCCGCGTCTTCTACGATGCGTTCGTCGAGACCGTTCCGGATCCCGAGAACGGGCTCGAGCTCTTGATCCGTCCGGGCCTTCTCCTCTCCGAGCAGGGGACGAACGACGCGCAGAGCTATCGTCTCGCGATCCTCTACGGGTTCGGAGAGACGCGCGAGGAGGCTGTGGCCCGCTGCCGCGCCCGCGCCGCGGCGCTCAACTTCCGGCTTGCGCCGGCGCCGGTGCGCTAGGGGCTTTCTCCCCGCGGGCCTCGCGGTCGGAGATGCCGACCGCCCCGACGGCAGCTCCTGCGAAGGCGAGGCCCGCTGCAAGCAGCATGCCCACACGGAAGGCGTCTACCGACGCGTCGCGGAGCTCTGATCCACGCTGGTCCTTCTCAAGCGGCACCGCGTCTTCGCGGGCGACCTGCGCGTTGAAGACGAGCGAGATCACGAGGCCGATCACGGCGACCGCGAGCAAGCTACCGAGGCGTGAGACCGTGGAGTTCACCCCCGACGCCACGCCCGCATAGTCGCTCGGCGCAGACTTCAACGCCGTCGCCGTGATCGGAGCGACGAGCATCGCGAGCCCGAGCGAGAAGAGCGCGATCCCGAGAGCGCCGGTCGTCCAGAGATCGCTCTTTTCGTCGACCGGGAGAAAGACGAGCGTCCCGAGACCGAGCAGGGCGGGCCCAGACCAGAGAAAGAGGCGCGGGCCGCGGCGGTCGGCGAGTGCGCCGAAGCGCGCGGCGAGAAGGATCATGACGGCGCTTCCGGGGATGTTCAGGAGGCCGGCCTGGAACGGCGTGAAGCCGAGGAACTGGAGGTAAATGGTGAAGTAGATGAAGAAGCCGTACAGCGCGGCGTAGACGAGGAACGTCTCGAGGTTCGCGGCGGCGAAGTTCCGGCTTCTGAAGAGGTGGAACGGGAGCATGGGCTCGTCCGCCCGCCGCTCGACCCATATGAAGGCCGCGAGCGCGGCCGCGGCGACGGCGAACGCCCACCAGTAGCCCCCAAAGCCCTTGTCGGCGCCTTCGACCATGCCGTACGTCAGCGCGCCGAACCCGAGCGCGGCGAGGATCGCGCCGGGGACGTCCATCTGGCCGACGCGGAGGGCTGCGCGCTCGTCGCAGCGACCCAGTTGGGCAAGAGCGATCGTCACGGCGGTGAGCGGAAGGTTGATGAAGAAGATCCAACGCCAGTCGACCCATTCGACAAGCGCGCCGCCCACGGGCGGGCCGGCGATCGTGGCGAGGCTCGTGAGAGAGGTCCACAGGCCGACCGCGCGACCGGCTTCCTCCGCGTACACGCTTCGAAGGAGGGCGAGGCTGTTCGTCGTCAGAAACGCTCCGCCGATTCCCTGGAGAGCGCGCGCGACGATGAGAAGCGCGGCGTTCGGAGCCGCGCCGGCCAGCGCCGATGCGAGGGCGAACGCGACAGCGCCGGCGATGAACGTCGTCCGGCGCCCGTACCTGTCCCCGGTCGCGCCGCCCACGAGGTAGAGCGCGGCGAGTGTCAGCGAATAGGCGAGGAAGATCCACTGCTCGCCGGCGAGCCCGATGTCGAGATCCTGCTCGATCGTCGGCATCGCGACGATGACGACCGTTGCGTCGATGAAGGCGAGCGAGGACCCGAGGATCGTCGCCGCAAGCGTGAGCTTCCGTCGCGTCCCGAGATCGAGCGCGGGCATATCCGCGAGGATAAACCTCGGGATGAGACGAGGAATGGTCGCGGGAATCGCGGCGGCGGCGGCCTGGGCGGCCGCCGAGCCGCTCGCGCGTCGCATCTTCGGAACGCCGTACTACTCGGACCTCCGCCTCCTCGGCCGGAGCGTGACCCCCGGCCGGCTCTCGGAGCCGATCGGCCTTGCGCTCCACCTTGCAAACGGCGCGGCTTTCGGCGCCGCCTTCGAGCGGGCGGGCGGCCGCGGCTGGAAGCAAGGCCTCCTGGCGGCCGAGCTCGAGAACCTCGGCCTCTGGCCGGGGATGGCGCTCGTCGACCGCCTTCATCCCGACCGGAAGAGCGGGGCCTGGCCGCCTCTCTTCACGAACGGTCGCGTCTTTCTCTACGAGGCCGCCGTGCACGCCCTCTTTGGAGCGGTCCTCGGCGCGCTTCTTTCCGATGAGAACCCGTAGGGGCGGGGCTTGCCCCGCCCGCGCCGGGCAGGAACGCTACGGCCGAGCCGGCTCGACGGCGACGGGCGGCGGCTCGCGGTGGACGCGTCCTCCGGGAAGCAGGAGAAACACGAGCGCTCCGACCACGCCCAACGGGAACGCCGCGGCGAACAGGAGCCCGCCGTGGCCGGCTCCGATCAAGGCGAGGCCGATGACCGCTGCGGGCCCCCAGCTTCCCTCGAACGCGAGGTTCAGCGCGCCCTGGTAGGAGCCGCGAAGCCGCTCGGGCGCGAGATCGGCGGCCGCGGCAGTCGCGACCGGAAACTGAAGCATCTCGCCGAGGGTGAAGAGGACCACCGCCGCCACGAGGACGACGAGGCTCTCGAAGGGCCAGACAAGCGCCATCGCAAGGCCGAGGATGAGCAGGCCGAGGGCGAGGACGCCGCGCGTCGAGTGTCGCGTGCTCCACCGCGATATCGGGTACTGGAAGACGGCCACGAGCACCGGGTTGATCCCGAAGACGATCCCCCAGGTCGCGATCGAGAGACCGCGCTCCTCGTGCAGGAACACCGGAAGCGCGCTCTCGAAGAGCGCGTAGATGAACGAAGCGATCCCGCTCCCGAAGAGGAGGATGAGGAGGAGCCGGTCGTGCAGGGCCTCCCGAAAACGGGCCGGCGGCTCACCTTCCACCTGGTCGGGACGGGTCTCGGGAAGTGCACGCCACGCGATGGCCAGGAAGACGAGGACCGTCACGCCCGCGAGCACGAACGTCCCGCGAAGCGAGGACAGCCAGATGACCAATGCAGCGAGCGGGGGGCCGACGGCGAAACCCGCGTTGTTGACGACGCGCCAGAGCCCGAACGCCTCGGTTCGGAGCTCTCGGGGCGCCACGTCGGTGACGAACGCGCCGGCCGCCGGCTCGAAGACGCCGTAACCGAGCCCCCAGAGCAGTGAGAGCAAGGCGACGGCCAGGAGGCTCGAGGCGGCGCTGAAGGCCAGCACCGCGACAGCGCCGACGGCGAGGCCGCCGAGAATGATCGGGCGCCGTCCGATCCGGTCCGCGAGCACCCCGCCGAGCGGCTGGGCGACGATCCCGACCACCGAGAAGAGGAGCAGGACGCCGCCGGCGCGCGCAGCCGACAACCCGACGGTCTCGGTGAAGTAGAGGGCGAGGAACGGAACGGTCGCCCCGAACCCGACGGACTGAATCGCCTCGCCGGACATCACGATCCAGAACGAGCGCGGGAAGCGCGCCGCATGGGTCCGCACACGATCGACCCTTGCGCCGAAGAGCTTCACGGCGTCGATTCTAGGGGCGGGGCCTGCCC
>JACCYG010000375.1 GCA_013696595.1 Actinomycetota bacterium
GCTTGGGGTCTTGCGACCATGATCGGCGTGGCGGGGAAGGGCGAAACGCTCGACATCGTTCCCCGCCTCCTCATCACCGGCCGCCGGGTGGCCGGCTCGTCGTTCGGCGGCGTCAAGGGCAGATCACAGGTACCCGAGCTCGTCGACCGCTGGCTCGCGGGCGAGATCGACGTCGACGCGCTCGTGACCGGCAGGATCTCGCTCGACGGGGTCAACGACGCGCTCGCCGCGATGGAACGTCAGGAGGGCATCCGGACAGTGATCACGTTCGCGGCGTGATCGCGTGAGCTACGGGTTCCGGCCTAGTGGCCGACCGAGACGACGCGGGCGCGCCAGGCGCCATTCGGTGCGTGGATCTTGACCTTGTCGCCGGCCTTTCGGCCGACGAGCGCGCGGCCGACCGGCGATTCCGGCGAGACGCCGCCGACGCTCGAGATCTGGATCTCCATCCGCTCGCCCTTCTCGTCCTCGAGCTTGACCTTCGAGCCGACGCCGATCGTCTCGCTCGCCGCCGCGGCCTTCTCGTCGACGAGTACCGCCCGATCGAGGCGGTCGCGGAGGAGCGCGATACGCCGCTCGAGCAGGCCCTGCTCGTTCTTCGCGGCGTGGTACTCGAAGTTCTCGGAGAGGTCGCCGAAAGCCCGCGCAGTTGCAATCGACTGAACGGCATCGGCGCGGCCGGGCCCTTCGAGCCGGGCGAGCTCGGCCTCGAGCTCCCGTTTCTGCGCCCGGGTCAACGGCTCGGGCTTATCGATCGGAGGCATCGAGGCAGAGTAGCTGGAACGGACGATCGGGCTCCTGCTGCTACTGTGAGACCACGGAACCGCAATTCGGCGGTCCGGTGAGATGAGCTTCTCGTTCTTCCTTCGGGTGACTCGAGGCAGGCAAGTCTCGAACCCGAAAGGAATTGAACAACATGTCTCAGCAGTCCTTCCGTGAGCTCGGCGTGTCTTCGCCCTTGGTCGAAGCGCTCGCCGCCCGCTCCATTCACGAACCGTTCCGGATTCAGGCGCTCGTCCTTCCCGACGCGCTCGCCGGCCTCGACGTGCTCGCGCGCGCGCCCACCGGGTCGGGGAAGACCCTTGCGTTCGCGCTTCCGATCGTCGAACGCACGACGACGGCCGACACACGCCCGTCCGCACTCGTTCTCGTTCCGACCCGCGAGCTCGCCGGACAGGTAACCGCGGAGCTCGAGTCGCTCGGGGCGCTCAAAGGTCTCTCCGTCGCAGCGGTCTACGGCGGACTCCCGCTGCGTGCACAGGCGACACGGGCAAAAAGCGCACACGTTCTCGTCGCCACGCCCGGACGACTCGAGGATCTCGCGCAGCGGCGCCTCGTGGACCTGTCCCGCATCCGGATTCTCGTTCTCGACGAGGCCGACCGCATGCTTGACATGGGCTTCCAGCCCCAGGTCGACCGGATCGTCCGCCGTCTGCCGCGAAACCGTCAGACGATGTTCTTCTCGGCGACGCTCGACGGCCAGGTCGGCGAGCTCGCCCACGCGTACACGAACAGCCCGTCACATTTCGCGGCCGGGCTCTCGACCGAGGACGGCGAGATCGACCACCGCTTCGTCGCGGTCACCACGGACACGAAGGTAGAAACCCTCGCTGAGCACATCCGCGCGTCCGCTGGCCTGACGCTCGTCTTCGTCCGGACCAAGCGCGGAGCCGACCGGCTCGTGCAGAGGCTCGCTCGCCACGACGTCCAAGCGGCGGCGATGCACGGGGACCTGTCGCAGAACGCACGCGAACGCGCGCTCGCCCGCTTCGATAGCGGGAAGGTCAGGGCTCTCGTCGCAACCGACGTCGCGGCGCGCGGGCTCGATCTCGACAACGTCACGCACGTGATCAACTTCGATCCACCGGAGGAGGACAAGGGCTACGTCCACCGCACCGGTCGCACCGGTCGCGCGGGGCGAAGCGGCACAGCGATCACTTTCGTCCTTCCCGAGCAGCAGGCCGAGACGAGCCGGTCGGCGCGTCGGCTAGGCCACGGCGAGCAGTTCGAGCAGGCCGGACTTCAATCGGCTCGCGCCAGGGTCGTGTACACGAGCC
>JACCYG010000376.1 GCA_013696595.1 Actinomycetota bacterium
CCAGCAGCGAGAGCAGGGGCACTGCCTCACTTCCGGAGACGCCCGAGATCACGCCGATGCCGGCAATGGAAAGAAGGGTCCCGACGACGGGTGCGAATCGCAGACGCTCCTGCCGCTGGAGAACTGCGAGCAGCAGGGTCGCGAGCGGGACGAGCGCGAGAAGCGTTTGCCCGAGGCCGGCGTGAATTCGGACGAGCGCGTAGTAGGCGAACGCGAAGGCGCCACCGAAGATCAGCGCCCCGTAGAGCAGCACGCCCAGCAGCGCGCGGCCGCGCGGGAGCGTGAGCCGCATGACGGCCATGACGCCTCCGAGCAGGCAGGCCGCGAGTACGAACCGCAGCCCGGCGCCCCACAGCGGATCGAGCTCACGATTGCTGACCCTCACTCCGACCGCGTTTCCACCAGCGAGCACGGTCCCGACGATGAACGCCGAGAGCGCCGTACGGTGCCGGTCGAGCCTCATGGGCGAACCCTACGAGGCGCAGTCCGTCGAGTGGAGGCGGCGAGAATCGAGCCTGCGGAACATTCCTCGCCCGTCCGCTTTACTTCGTCTTGCTATAGTAAAGGGGATGAGCGTCATCTCTCGCAAGAACCAGGTGACCCTCCCAGTCGACGCCCTTCGGGCGGCAGGGCTCGAGCCCGGGGACGACGTACGGGTCCAAGTGGTCGCTCCCGGACGCCTCGAGCTCGTTCGTGCCGAAGACCTCGTCGCCGAGTTCGCCGGCGTATTCGACGCTAAGGTGTACCCGAAGGGCTACCTCGACGAGCTCCGACGCGAGTGGCGGTAGTCGTCTTCGACGCGGACGTCCTGATCGCCTACCTCGGTGGAGACGATGCTCACCATGCCCAGGCCGTCGAGCGGGTACGGCGAGCCTTGGAACCAGGAACCCGGAGACTCGTCTCGGCGGTCAACTACACAGAGATCCTGATCGGACCGCTCGAGGCGGCCGGAGCTGTGGGCGCCGAGACCGTCGATGCGATGTTCGTCCGCTTCGGGATCGAGACGATCCAAGTCGACATGGACCTAGCAAGACGAGCCGCCGCTGTGCGGGTCCGAACCAAGCTCAAGCTGCCCGATGCGTACGCGCTGGCGACCGCCATTCACGCTGAAAAGCGAGGCCACGACGACGTCCGAATCGAGAGCTTCGACAAGAAGGTCAACAAGGTGTTCGCCGACTTGCATCCAATCGCCTGACCTCGAGGGAGATACTCCCAACGAGAGGCGAGGGTACGGGGCGATCATTCGATTCCTTTCAACAAACCTGCGATTTGCAGGGATGATGGAGGCGGCGGGAATCGAACCCGCGCAAGATTCCGTGAGACCCGGGCCGGTCGTCGGAGACCGAAGCGACGACACGCGTGCTTGCAATTCACCCCTCTGCCCGGCTACCAAGCACCGAATGAGGAAGGGACGGGTTTTGCGCCCCGCCCCTTACCTCGGAATCTTCCTACGAGAACGTCTACCCGGGGTTGTTGTCCGGAGCCGTCGCGTTTAGCTCCGTCCCACTGCACGGCGGACCCACTACGCCGCCTGAGTGCGCTATGGCTGCCTCGTGTCCGCCGGCAGCCGCAAAGTGGCCCGGGGCAAGGTCGGCGTAGCCAACGGGCGTCTGCACGCAATGCGCGGCGGCGGGGCTTGCTGTAAGAAGGAGCGCGGTCGCAAGCGCGCAAACGAGCGTGAGGAATAGAACGAGCCGCTTCATTTCGAACCTCCCGTGGTCGATAAGAGCCAAACATACTGCGGGCCAGCGCCCAAGTTCAACACAACGAATGTCTAGGATTTCGCGGCTTCGCTAGGTAACCCCGGCTCGCTGAGGGGGGCTTGTGAGCGGCCCGATCCTCTCCTGTTGGTGGACATGGTCCTCGAGGTCGAACGAGAACGGGACGAGCTCCTCAAAGAGCGGGCCGAGCTTCGTGCGATCGTTTTCACCGCTCCTCCCATGGTTGCGCGATCTTCGCGGAGCGAGACGAGCTCGAGCGGGAGGCGGCGTGACTCTCTGCCGGCTCTGCCAGCGTTCCGCCTGTAAATGACGTAATGGCCTGCAGCCACCAGGCGCGTCTGCGCCTTGGGATGAGCCGGCGTCCTATCCGCACTGGCCAATGCACGAGGCGCGCCATACCGCGATCACCCAGTTGCTGCGCGACACCGGGAACCTGAAGCTCATCCAGATGCTCGCCGGCCACGCCGACATCGGCACCAATGCGACATCTACGCACACCTCGACACCAGCGACCTCGAAACGGCGCTCTGTGAGGAACCGCCGGTGAAAACGTTCTGATCGGAAATGCCGATTTGCAGGGATAATGGCGGCGGGAATCGAACCCACGCCTCGTTCCCCACGCGTCAGTGGGCGTCGGAGAACCGTCGTCCCGCGCGCCAGACGTCGGGCCCGCTGGAGTCGAGATTTCGTGTGCGCGTCAGGCGCAACGTGCCGGCGTCGAGAAGCCGTGCCGAGAGCATTCCGTGATGCAGTCGGATCTCGTGGTAGTTGACCGGTGAGATCTCGGCAGCCCGGCGGTGAACGGCGTTCTCGCGCCATTCGGCCGAACCGTCGGGCCCCGCGAAGAGGATGAGATTCTCGTAGGCGCCCTTGACGAGCCCCACGTCGTAGCAGCTGAGGAGGCCGCCGGCCGCGTACGCACCCATGCCGGCGACGAACTCCTCCTCGAGCTCGAAGAGCCGAGCGTGGTCGGCATCCGCGCGCGCGCGCGGCCGAACAACCCGACCTAACGAGCGGCCTGTCTGCGCGAAGAAACGGCTTGCGTCTCCCAGCCGCAGACGTGCGCCGAAGGACAAGGGGTCGGAGCCTGGATTGCTCCGCCGGGCGCCGCGTCCGACACGTCCGGACCCGGCTCACGAATGCTCCCGGAGCTACCGCCTCCAACGCGAGTCGTCATTGCCCTTGTGAAGCGAGGGGCCGGACTCGCGTTGGTTCATGGAGGGTGCCGGGATCCAATTTCGCTCCGCAACGGCACGCGTCAGGGGCAGTCTCTGCCGGCTTGACAGCCTCCGCCCGAGGCAGCAACGTTCTCGTCTCATCCAGTCGAGAGGGCGGTTCCATGCTGCGGCGCAAGATTGCCCTCCCGGGGGGCTCGTTTCCCTCGTGCTCGTTTCGCGCCCGGAGGTGGAGCGCAGGAGTCGCCGCCGACCTGCGAGCAACTGAGTTCGGACTCCTCCACGCGGAGCTCGCGCGGGCCGGCGCGATCGGCTCGAGCACGCTCCGGGGCTGCACCACCGCGGGTTCTCGCCTGCGTCCCGTAACGGCGCCGTCGCGACGGGATGGGCTCTTCGAGCCGGCGGCCGCCCCGTCGTGCAACCACGAGGTTTCGTCGAGCACGAGTCCGGCCCGCTCTCCGAGGCGTTACAACTGTCGTTCGGTCGGCCGAGGCCGCGTGGTAGCGTCGTCATTCCGATTTTCGTGAGCTTCCGGAGGGCGACGCTAGGTTTCGCGGGAGTCGTCGCAGTCGCTTCCGCAATGGCGTGCTCGGGTGACGAGCAGGCGACTACGGTGGAGACCAGGACTATGGCGACCACCGTCACGGCCTCGCAGACCGTCACCGAGACCGTCGCTTCGGAGGCCGGGCTAGAGACGTCGGAGCCGACCGACAAGGGCCGGGACGAGGTTCGCTTCCGCGGAAATGGCGACCGGAGCCTCCCTCCCATGCGCGTCATGCGCGGCGGAGCGATCTTGCGCTGGACGAACAGCGGTGAGGTCTTCAGCCTCTTCGGTCGCGACGGCATCCTCATCGACTCCGTCGCCAACCAGGGTGAGACGTTTCTTCCGGCCGGCGTCCATAGGATCGACGTCGTCGCGAACGGAAGTTGGGTCATCACCCTCCCGCGTTCCCGCCGCCTCCGGTGATCGTCTGCCTTCCCGACGCGCGCCAAGCGTCGTCTGTCGCGGCCCTTGACCTTGGGCGAGTTACACGACAGAATGCGTGACCGATGGTGCGGCATGGCGCGGTCTCCTGAGAAGTGCGCGCCGGGAAGGGGCGATCTGCGGCGAGTGGCTCATGCGGACTTTTCCTCGGCTTCCATAGGCCTTCTTCGTGAGGACCAACCCGACGAGCTCTTCGCGAGCGGAGGTGGCGAAAGAGGCGCTGACGACGGTGCGACCTCTCGCAGCGCCCTGCTCAAGCGCGCCGTCGCCGTCGGAGGCGCCGCGGTCGCAACGGGCGGCGTCGTCACGGCACTCCCGAAGCTCGCGAGCTCCGCAGCGGCGACCGCGCGCGACGCGCGCATACTCAACTACGTCCTTCGGCTCGAATACCTGAAGGCCGCGTTCTATGAAGAGGCGAGAGCCGGAGTTTTGACCGGTGAGTTGCTGCAGTTCGCCGACGTGCTCGCGGGCCACGAGCGCAGGCACGTCGCCTTCCTCAGGAAGCGCCTCGGCAAGGAGGCCGAGGACCAGCCGCGCTTCGACTTCGGTGACGCGACGAAGAATGCGGACGCGTTTGCGGCAACCGCGCGCACGCTGGAGGAGACGGCGGTGTCCGCATACATCGGTCAAGGCGCCAACCTGACGAGGCGGAACATGGTCGGGTTCGCGCAGATCGCTTCCGTCGAGGCCCGACATGCGGCCTGGATTGCGGACGTCCTCGGCCGTGATCCAGCTCCCCTGGTAGCCGACAAGGCGAAGACGCCGGCGCAGGTGCTCGCCGTGATCGAGAAGACGGGCTTCGAAGCGCCGTCATAAACGTAAGTCGCCGGACGAGGAGAAAGGAGATCCACTATGTCCGATCTCACGCTCGAGGAGCTGGATACCGACGGAGCGATCCAGGAGGATATCGCCGACCTCTACGGCGACTCCCGCGCGGACTTCCTCCGCAAGGCCGCCGTTGGGGGGAGCGTCCTCGTCACGGCGCTTATGGCGCCACCGGTCCTCGCGGGAAAGACGTCGAAGTCGAACGACGTCCGGATCTTCCAGTACGCGCTCAACTTCGAATACCTTCAGTC
>JACCYG010000379.1 GCA_013696595.1 Actinomycetota bacterium
CCCTCCTCGCCGCCGCCTACGAGGCGGATCACGGTCGTACGTCGCGTGAACTCGCTCGAGATTTCGATCGCGAGCCCTTCGAGCACGTGCGACTCGATCTCGAGCGACAGGTCCGCGACCTTTTCGAACTCCGCCACGATCAGCTCCCCTCCACCGTTTGCCCCACTCTAGGGGCGGGTAGGCCCCATACGAGGGTCAAACGAAGAATTGAGGAGGGTCATGCCGACTATCGAGCAATCGATCGAAGTCACCGCGCCTGTGAGCACGGTCTACAACCAGTGGACGCAGTTCGAGAAGTTCCCCGAGTTCATGGAGGGCGTCGAGTCGGTGACGCAGCTCGACGACACGCACCTCCGCTGGGTCGCCGAGATCGCCGGCAAGAAGCACGAGTGGAAAGCTGAGGTCTCGGAGCAGCGGCCGGACGAGCGCGTCGCCTGGCACGCCGTCGACGGCAAGCAGAACGCCGGCGCCGTGACGTTCCACCGGATCGACGACAACAAGACCAAGGTCATGGTTCAGATGGACTGGGAGCCCGAGGGTGCGGTCGAGAAGACCGGTGCCGCCATCGGTGCCGACGACGCCCGAGTGCGCGGCGACCTCGAGCGGTTCAAGGAGCTCATCGAGAGCCGCGGAGAAGAGACGGGCGCCTGGCGCGGCGAGGTCGAGCAGGGCGAAAAGGTCAAATAGGTACTCGCTCGTAGTCGGAGGGGGCGGGTTTTCCCGGCCCCTCCGCTTTTCTTCCGGGGTTTCCTCGTTGCAGCCCGGGGTTAGTCGTCGTTCGATTTCTCTTGCTCGTTCGCGCCATCGTCGTCGGCTTCTTGACCGATGACGTTGAAGTTCTCGTCGAGGTGTACCTCAACGTGGCTTCCGTCGGCAAGACGAATCTCGACGCCGTAAGCGGCGCCGTCGTCACCGGTTTCGGTCTCCGTGACCGTGCCCCCACCCGTGTGCTCGAGCGCAGCGGCCCTAGCCTTCTCGAGGGTCGAGCCGGTGAGCGGTTTTTCGTCGCCCTCGCCGGCCGCGATCGCAATGCCGGCAGATAAGGCGCTGAGGGCGACGATGATGGCGCCGGCCACGATGAGCTTACGTCTTTGCACAGATCCCTCCTGGTTTCTCTGTTGACGTCCGCCCAGAGTACGAGTCGCACATGAAATGACGGTGAGAGGTCGCTTGATCGCAAGCCGGTCGGCCTCTCACCTGCAACTCACGTGGCTCTCATGGCGAATTCATCTGGAGTGCCTACGGTGGGCGAAGCAATCCAAAAGAGTCGAAGAGGAGGGCCTGAGATGCGTCGCCGACGACGAGCCCCAGCCTGGTTCCGGATTCGAGCCCGGACCTTCAGATCGGTCCCGGCGGTCGCTTGCGCCGGTGCCCTCTTTGCGCTCGGTGTCGTTGGGGGAGGTTGCCGCGGCGAGAGCGCGTCAGATTCGGCGTTCGGCGGAAAGCGGCAGACGATCGTCCAGCCGGTTGTAGAAGACCTGCCGGTTGCGCCGGAGAGCGAGCGAGTCGATCTCGCCTCGCCGACGTTCTCTGACCCCACGAACGTGAGCAACCCGCTGTTCCCGGTCTCGGAGCAGGCTTCCGTGCTGCTGCTCGGACGGGTCGACGGCAAGCCGTTTCGGACTGAAGTGACCCTCCTGCCCGAGACGAGAATCATTGAGTGGCAGGGCCAGCAGGTGGAGACGCTCGTCTCCCAGTACGTCGCCTATCTCGGCGGGCGCATCGAAGAGGTGGCGTACGACCTCTACGCCCAGGACGACGACGGGGCGGTCTGGTACTTCGGCGAAGACGTCTTCAATTTCAAGGACGGCTTCATCGCCGACACCCACGGCACATGGATCGCTGGGAGAGACGGCCCGGCGGCGATGATCATGCCTGCCGATCCCCAGGTCGGCGACGTCTACCGCCCCGAGAACATCCCCGGTTTCGTCTTCGAGGAGGTCACGGTCAAGGCCGTCGCCCGAACGCTCGACGGCCCGTTGGGCCCCGTCGAAGGCGGGCTCGTGATCGAGGAGCTCCACATGGACAACACGACGGAGGGCAAGACCTTCGGCCCCGGCTACGGCGAGTTCTTCACCGCCGGCGGCGGCGACGTCGAGGCCCTCGCCCTGGCGGTGCCCACCGACGCGCTCTCCGAGCCGACGCCGGCGGAGCTCGTCACCCTGGAGGGCGCCGCCGCCGACGTCTTCAACGCCGCTCAGTCGAGGGAGTGGAGCGCGGCTCGGGACACCCTCAAGCGGATGACGGCGGCGTGGGAGACGGTGAGAGCAGGTGAGGTGCCGGCGAGGCTCGGGCCGCAGATGAATGCCGCTCTCGACGCGCTCGCCGACGCGGTTCATAGGCGCGAGGCACCGAAAGCGCGCCAGGCTGCGATCGACGTCGCGCGGTGGAGCCTCGACCTACAGCTTCGTCACCGGCCCGTGACCGAGATCGACCTCGCCCGCTTCGACCTTTGGACGGCCCAGCTACTGGTCGATGCCGCCGCCGGTGATGCGGCTGCGGTGAACGGTGACTTCTTCAGCCTCGACTACATCCGGGACCGGATTCATCAGACCCTGGCCGAGGCCGATCGCACGCGCCTCAACCTCGAGCTCGAAGAGCTCAACGGCGCGGTGGGCGACGAGGATCTCGCCGCGGCGGCGGACGCCGCCCAGCGAGTCCGAGAGACCCTGGCCGGGCTTAATCCTGCAAGCTGAGTCCCATGGCCCCGGGCGGATCGACACGGACACCCTCGCTGCCGGCAGGCACAAGCTGTTCATGCGCACCGATTGCGCGAACGCGTCCGGCAAGAACTCCGGCGTCCTCGTCGTCGGCTTCTCGTCCCGCTAGCCGGAAATGTCGGAGCGCGCAACTCCGCTGCGTCTCTCCCCTCGAGTCGTCCGCCTTTCGCGGACGCTCTAGGGTTGTCAGTAGGCGAAAAACACGCTATGTATGTCAGAGAAGCGGCCTATCTGCGGAAGCGGGCGCGTTGGCGGAACTGCGGCAAGAAACAACTGAACAGTGGTCCACGGCGGAGCAGGAAACGCGCTCTGCGGTCGCGTTGGACCCGCATCCTCTCTGGCTGGAGGCGATCGGGACGATGCTCGCGAAGGACGAGATCGAGCTCGTCGGCCGCGCCACGACGGCCTCGGACGCGTTCGCGGCCCTGGGGGAGTCGAACCCGGACATCTTCGTCACTGAGCTTCAGCTGCCGGCGAGCGGGCCGCAAGGCGCGGCGATCGTCCGGCAGGCGCGCGAACGCGTGCCCGGACTCACCGTGATCGTCCTCTCGAGCTCCGACGCGGTAGAAGACATCGCCAACGCCCTCGACGCCGGCGCGAACGCGTACATCCTGAAGACAGCTCGCCCCGAGGACCTGTCGCAGGTCATTCGCCAGGCGTTCGACCGTTCGATCTACCTGCCGGGGCAGCGTCCGGCTTCACCGCAGGCGGCGCGCGGCGCCGCTTCGGGGGCCGAGAACCTCACTCGAAGAGAGCTCGAGATCCTCCGCCACGTCGCCGAGGGACGCTCGAATCAACAGGTCGGTCGGACCCTTTGGGTGACCGAGCAGACGGTCAAGTTCCATCTCACGAACATCTACAAGAAGCTCGGCATGTCGAATCGAACCGAGGCGAGCTTGTGGGCGCAGCGTCACGTCTACTGACGCGCGACGAGGAGGGCGAGTCGGCCTAGGGCCTAGAGGCCGCCCCGCGGCTCGCTACTTGTCGAGGTCGAGTGGAGCCGGGCTCGCAGAGGCGACGGAGACGATGCCGAGGACTGCGCCTACGAGGTCCGAGGACATCATGTCCTTGCTTAGGTAGCCTGCCGCGCCGGCAGACGTCGCCCGGCGAAGGTCGGCCCGCGCATCTCCACCGGACAGCATGAGCACGCAGGGCGTCGGCGACGCTCGACGGATCAGGCGGGTCGCCTCGACTCCGTCCATGAGGGGCATGTAGAGGTCCATGAGCACGACGTCTGGACAGAGCTCCGCCGCCAACTCGACGGCGTCGCGGCCGTTGTGTGCCTGC
Organism: Actinomycetota bacterium; assembly: GCA_013696595.1. Taxonomy (GTDB): domain Bacteria; phylum Actinomycetota; class Thermoleophilia; order Gaiellales; family Gaiellaceae; genus JACCYG01. The sequence goes on from JACCYG010000379.1 coordinate 4,008, forward strand.
CCGACGACGTCGATCCGCTCGTCGCTCGCGAGCAAGGCAACGAGAGCGTCCGCGAACAGACGCTGGTCGTCGACGACGAGTACCCGCGCCGGTCTCGGCCGCTGCGCGGCCGAGGTTCCCTCGAGATCGCGTGGGTGTGCGGGCGTCACGTCGTCGCCACCCCGGCCTTCGACCATGCGTCCGGCTTCTCCCATCGCGAGTCACCATTCCTACCGACGCTCGTGGACCCTGTAAAGGCGAGGTCGGAAAACCTCGACCACCTTTCGGCGAGAAAGCGCATTCTCACCCTCGCGGTCGCCACCCCTGGAGGAACGAAGCACCCTCGATCCGGCCGGGAGCCTCGCCTTCGCGACGTTGAGCTCGTGGATGGGCAGGAGCCGAGAGCCGGACCTGCTCAGATGGACCCGGAAACCGGGCGGCCGGCCGTCCCTCCGTCGCTAAAGCTCCAGGACCACGACGTCGGGCTGCCCGTCGAGGTATCGGTGAAGTGGACGTCGAGCGGAGCCTCGCCGATCAGCGGGGAGCCCGTGAAGGAGGCGCTCGGAGGCGGAGGCGGCAGAGCAGGTCCCAGTGGGTCGTAGTGATGCCAGTAGCGCCGTGTCGAGCTGTTGGCTGCGACGACTACGAGGCCCGTCTGCGTCGTCACGTTCTGCTTGCTGGTCGACACGTTGTGGACGGAGGCGGTGTCCGCGTCGAGAACGACCGCCGTCCCTGAGTCCGTCGGAAACGAGATCGCGTCGAGCGAGGACGTCTTCTCGTAGATCGCGCCTCCGCGCGAGGTGCAGGAGAACGCCGGCGGCGCCGGCGCCGTGTAAAAGGCGTGGAGAACGCGGTTCTGCTCGTCGATCACGACGATCGGCCGATTGGGGCACTCGGCGACCCGGGCGATCGGATGACTCGTCCAGTCTCCCGTGGCCGGGTCGCGCACGAGCAGCATGATTAGCGGTGCCGACGAGCTCGTGAACTCCGTCTTGACGGCGGCGAAGACGCGACCGCTGCCGTCCGCCTGGAGCGACTTGAGGTTATGTGGTCGTCCTCCGAGCCGGGCCCCTGGATCGCGGTGCGGCTCGCCTCCCAGGTCGTGTCCGGCTGCCCGTCGACATGGACGGCGAAGTACATCGCGTCGGACGAGCTCGTCTGGTTGCTCCACATGACGCCGAGCTTGTTGCCCCCGAAGGAAACGACCGCCGAAATATCGTCGACCGTGACGCTCGCGCCGGCGACCGGGAGCGCGAACGGCGTTCCCCAGGTACGGTCGTCACCGACGGTTCGATTCACGTAGATGCGGTTGCCCTGCTGCCAGGTGGCCCAGAGCTTTCCCGTGGAGTCCTTGTCGATGACGAGCGTCTCGGTCTTCATCGTGTTGAGGACGACCGGGAACCCGGTGTCGAGCGAGTACGTCTTCGCAGCCGCGTCGTAGCTGAACCGAAGAAGTAGCTCGGCGACCCCGAGACGGCCGCCTCGCCGTCGTTCACGAATTCGTGGGACGCGACGTACAGCTTCGAGCCCTCCCAGAGCACATCGGCGTGCGCTCGAGCGCGGCGAAGCGCCGCGTCGTGGCTCCGGTCGTTCTGGCCGGAAGCGTCTACCTGGCCCTCGTTGCCAGCAGCTTCGCCGTAAGCCTCGACCGCGGCCTTCTCGGGAGCGGCACCCTGGAGCGCCGGCTCTGGCTCGGACAGGCCACCGCCCTCGCCGCGCTTGGGCTCGCGGTCACCTGGGGATTACTGCGGACTCGCCGCACGCGCTCGTCGCTTGCCCGGCTCGTCGTCGAGCTGGGCGAGGCGGCTCCCGCGGGCGGTCTGCGAGACGGGTTCGCCCGAACGCTTGGTGATCCCGGGCTCGAGATCGCCTACCCGGTGGGTGAGGGCCGGTACGCGGACGCCCGCGGGCGCGTAGTCGACGTCACCGGCGTGCGGGGACGTGCGGCGACGCCGCTCGTTCGCGACGGCCGCCCCGTCGCAGTGCTGCTCCACCGGACCGACCTCCTCGACAACGCGGAGCTCGTCGAGGAAGTCACGTCGGCGGCGCGCCTGGCGCTTGAGAACGAGCGCCTGCAAGCCGAAGCTCGCGTGCAACTCGAGGATCTCCGCTCCTCGCGTGCCCGCATCATTCAGGCGGGCGACGCCGAACGCCGCCGCCTCGAGCGCGACCTCCACGACGGCGCTCAGCAGCGCCTCGTCGGGCTCTCGCTCGCGCTGCGTCTCCTGCGGAGGCAGCTCGGAACCGATCAGGAACAGCAGCTTGCGGCGCACCTCGACGAGGCCGAGGCCGAGCTGCGCCGGGCGGTCGCCGAGCTGCGAGAGCTCGCGCACGGCATCCATCCGGCCGTCCTCAGCGACGAGGGGCTTGCCGCCGCGCTCGAGGCCCTCGCCGAAGGGGCGCCGCTTCGCATCGGCGCCGTACCGCAGCAGCGGTGCCCACCGCCCGTCGAGACAGCCGCCTACATCGTCGTCGCCGAAGCAGTGAAGGCGGGCGCTGCGCGCGTGAGCGCCACCAGGCGCGACGAGGCGCTCGTCGTCGACGTCGAGACGAAGGCCGAGCCGGACGGGCGTCGACTTGGAGGACCGCGTCGGCGCCCTGGACGGAAGATTCGCGGTCGAGCGGGCGCCAGGCGGCAAAAGTCAGAATCCGCGCCGAGATCCCATGCGGCTAGTCGTCGCCGACGATTCGATGCTCCTCCGCGAGGGGCTCGCGCGGCTCCTCGCCGATGCCGGCTTCGACGTGGTCGGGAAAGCCGAGAACGCGTCCGAGCTCCTGCGGCGGGTCGAGCTCACCCGCCCGGACGTCGCGATCGTCGACATCAAGATGCCGCCCACGCACACCGACGAGGGGATTGCCGCTGCCCAGGAGATTCGCCGGACCCAACCGAACGTCGGGTGCTCGTGCTCTCCCAGTACCTCGAGTCGCGCTACGCGATGCGGCTGCTCGAGGAGGCCCCCGAGCGCGTCGGTTACCTGCTCAAGGATCGTGTCTCGGACATCGCCGTGCTCGCCGATGCTCTCAAACGAATCCAAGAGGGGGAGTGCGTCATCGACCCGACGATCGTCTCGCGGCTCGTGCAACGGCCGCGCGAGCACGGCCCGCTCGACGAGCTGACCGAGCGCGAGCGCGAGGTGCTCGGTCTCATGGCCGAAGGGCGCTCGAACGGGGCCATCTGCCAGACGCTGTTCCTCAGCCCCAAGACGGTTGAGGCGAACGTGCGACAGATCTTCCGAAAGCTCGGGCTGCAGCAGTCGCCCGACGACCACCGCCGCGTGCTGGCGGTGCTCACCTACCTGCGCGCAGGCCCCGGCGATTGATGTGACGCGCGGCAGACTCCTTGCCGGCCGCCTCGCGACCGGCGCCGACCGGCGGCTCGCGCTCTCGAACGCTGAGAACGGCCGAGACGGGACGTTTTACAAGTGTCGCCTCTTCAGACAACTATGGCCCCGGGAGGAGTCGAACCTCCGCACGCGGATTCGAAGTCCGCTGCTCTATCCGCTGAGCTACGGGGCCCGTCGACGGTCAGTGTAGCCCGGCCTCGCCGAGCCCCTCCGATGCGAAGCCGGGCTTTGCTCGGCTTCGCTCACCGCGCTCCTGGGTCCCCGTCCGAAGGAAATTACCGCGCCGCAGGCAGAAATTTTCTTCGGCTACTTGGTCGGCGCCGTGAGCTCGGCCTCCGCCGGTTTTCCCTCGCGAAGCTCGCGGCTTCGCTCGGCCTCCGCGCTGACCTCGGCGCCGAAGAGGAGCGCGAGCCCGGAGAGCCAGAGCCAGGTCAGCATGATGATGACCGCGGCGAGCGTGCCCCAGGTCTTGTTGTACGAGCCGAAGAGGCTCACGTAGACGGCGAAGAGGCCTGAGGCGATGAGCCAGATCGCAACCGCGAGCACGGATCCCGGCGTGATGAACTGCCAGCGCGGGTGGTCGATGTTCGGACCGAGGTAGAGGATCCCGGCGAAGGTAAAGAGAAGCCCGGCGATGAGCACGGGCCACTGAGCCGTCCACCAGATCCACTTGAAGACGCTCTCGGCGTCGATCGCGCTCCCGATCCAGCTCGAGAGGGCCGGTCCGAGCACGAGCAAGCCGAACGAGAGCGCGAACGCCAGCACCATGCAGACGAGCATCCCGAGCGCCGTCAGGCGCTGCTTCACGAAGTTGCGCGTTTCCTTGCGGTCGTACGACCGGTTGAGCGCGCGCATGAGGGCGTTCATTGCGCCGGTCGCGGTCCAGAGCGCGAGGACGAATCCGAGGATCACCATCACGAGCCCGCCGCCTTCGTTCTCCTGGACGCGCGTCAGGCTCTCCCGGAGGAGATCGATCGTCTCGGCAGGCACGACGCCGCGAAGCTTTTGCATCATGTCCGGGACGAAGGTCGGTCCCGCGAAGAGGCTGAAGAAGCCCACCGCCACTAGGAGCGCCGCCGGGATCGCGAGGAACGCGTAGTAGGCGAGGGCGGCCGCGCTGTCCATGATCGCGTCGTCGATCGCCTCCTTTCCCGCACGCATCACGATCGCCTTGTAGTCGCGCTTCGAGAGGTCCCTGAGACCCGGGTCCTCGAGCTTCGGCTCCGCCCGCTCTGGCTGCGGTTTCGGCGCCTCGTCGGGGACGCCGCCGTCGGTCGGCGACGGGCGCGACGACCACTCCCTGACCTGCGGCCCACGGTCCTTCTTCCGTTTGAAGAGGCTCATGTAGGTCGTTTACCACCGGAAACACGTTTTGTACCGCCGCACGCGGGCCCGGCAAGCCCGGCCCCTACAATGTGTGCGAGCAGGCGGGCGTGGCGGAACTGGTAGACGCGCCGGGTTTAGGTCCCGGTGGGGCGCGAGCCCCTTAGAGGTTCAAGTCCTCTCGCCCGCATCCGCAGGAGCCGGTCGCGAAGAACGAGGTGGAACCGGGCCCCGTGCGGCTCGCCCCGCTCGTTACATCAGATCCCCATGGTCGGCATTCGCGGATCGGAAAGCTCCCGTGAGCGCGGGGCGCGAACCTCCCTTGCTCGCCCGGCTCGAAGCGCCGCTGGCACAATGCCCGGGCGGTGAAGACATCCATCGAAGAGCTGCCCGAGAATCGCGTCCGCCTCGAGGTCGAGGTCCCGGAGGGGGACGTCAAGCACGCTTTCGAGCACGCGGCCTCCGATCTCGCGGGCTCGGTCAAGATTCCCGGCTTTCGCAAGGGCCACGCCCCGCTGCCGGTCGTGGTCGCTCGCGTCGGGCGCGAGGCACTCTGGGAAGAAGCCTTCCGAGGCCACATCGACAGCTGGTTCTGGAACGCGGCCGTGAGCTCCGGGGTCCGGCCCGTCGCCTCGCCCGAGATCGAGCCGGGCGACTGCCCCGACGACGGGAGCCCCTTCAACTTCACGGCGACCGTCGACGTGATGCCGACGCCGGAAGTCGGTGATTGGCGAGGCCTCGAAGTTCCCGCC
>JACCYG010000380.1 GCA_013696595.1 Actinomycetota bacterium
GCCGTCTTCGGACTCGATCGAGGCCTCGGCCGCCTCGAGCAGCGACTCGTCCAGGTCCTGTCCGCGCTGCGAGCGGCACTGCTCGACCACCAAGGCGATCTCCTCCTCGGTCACGTAGGCGCCCTGCAGACGCTGAAGTCGTGACGTTCCGAGCGGCTTGAAGAGCATGTCGCCCTGGCCGAGGAGGCTCTCGGCGCCGGCGCCGTCGAGGATCACGCGCGAGTCCGTCTGGCTCGAGACGGCGAACGCGATCCGCGACGGGACGTTCGCCTTGATCATCCCCGTGATGACGTCCACGGAGGGTCGCTGTGTCGCGAGCACGAGGTGGATCCCGACAGCGCGGGACTTCTGCGCCAGCCGGATGACGGCCTCTTCCACGTTCTGCGGGGAGATCATCATGAGGTCCGCGAGCTCGTCGATCACGATCAGGAGGTAGGGCAGCGGCTGCTCGCCCCTCTTCGTCACAGCGCGGTTCAGCTCGGGAAGGTTGCGCGCGCGGACGAGGCTCATCTTCTCGTAGCGGCGGTCCATCTCGGTGAGGACGTTCGCGAGACAGGCGGCGGCGGCCTTCGGGCTCGACACGACCGGCGTCAGGAGGTGCGGAATCGACTCGTAGAGACCGAGCTCGACGCGCTTCGGGTCGACGAGGATCATCCGCACCTCGTCGGGCGTCGCGCGGAGGAGGACGGAGCAGAGCATCGTGTTGATGCAGCCCGACTTTCCCGAGCCCGTGGTGCCGGCGATCAGGACGTGCGGCATGCGGGCGAGATCGGTCCAGACGGGTGCGCCCGAGATGTCCTTGCCGAGCCAGACGGAGAGCGGGCTCACGGCGCCCGGGATCTCGTCGAAGATGTCTCCCAGCGTGACGTAGTTCGGCGCGAGGTTCGGAACCTCGACGCCGACCGCCTGTTTGCCGGGAATCGGCGCGAGGATGCGGATCTCGGTCGTCGCGAGCGCGTACGCGAGGTCGTCTTTCAGGGCCGCTACCTTCCCGACTTTTGTTCCCGGCGCAAGCTGGAGCTCGTACCGCGTGACGCGCGGGCCGGCGACTTGGCCCACAAGCGTCGCCTCGACGCCGAAGTTCGCGAGGCCCTGGACGAGGGCCTCCGCGGTTCTCTCGGCCGCCTTGGCCGGTTGGCCGTTTGACGCACGCGAGCGCTTGAGGACGCCGCGGTCCGGGAGGCGGTAGACCTCGCCCTCGCCCACGCGAGGCTCGTCGAACGCGACGGGCGGCGGCGACTCGAAGTCGGCCTCCGGCTCGTCACGCTGGTCGAGGAGGACGAGCGGATGGGCGGAAACCGACTGCGACTCGGTCACGACGTCGGGGTAGGCCTTCTCTCCGTCGATGGGCGGCTCGGCCGGCTCGAAGCTCTCAGGGGCCGTGGACTTGCGCTCGCGTTCACGCTGGCGCTGGACGGTGCGGCGGGCGGCAGCGGCGCTCGTGCGCGCAGCGTGCGCCGAGTGACGCAGGAGAGCGCCCACGGACGCGCCTGTTAGGAGGATCACGCCGGTCGAGAGAGCGAACGCGCCGAGGATGAGCGTGCCGGTCGAGCCGATCAGGGGGCCGAAGACAGCATCGAGAAAGGCGCCGACCTTTCCCCCGCTCTCAACGCCGAGCATGGTGAGGAGCCCGAAGAGAAGGACGACGACTCCGGTTCGGAAGGGCTTCACGTCCACGAGGCTCGAGCGCGCGACCATGAGCGTCCCGAGGACGACGAGGACAGGTGGAAGGGCGAGGCGTGCGCTTCCGAGTACTGCATCGAGGCCGGACGCGATCTTCTCGCCCACTAGGCCGCCGTCCCAGCCGAGGAAGAGGACGACGGTCAGAAAGAGGCCGAGGGCGACGAGCGAGAGCCCGATCAGCTCAGGATGAGAAGACCCGCGCGTCTTCTTTCTCTTGCGAATGCGAGCAGGCTTCCGGGGACGAAGCTTCGTTTGGCCCTTCTTGCGCGCCATTTGACGGCAGTTCGGGGGCGAGCCACGGGCTCCTTCCATGCCGGCTGAGCGGCTGCGCTAGTCGAGCGTGGCGAGGCGGTCGAGCAGGAGCTCGAGGAACGCGTCGCCGTCGATTCCGACGCCCACGTGCGCGTTCGGCTCGTTCCCCCTGCCTCCGCGGAGATCGACGACCGTGCGGCCGCGGCAGAGCTCCGAGGCGCAGTCGATTGCCACACGCCGTTCCACCGTCTGGACGAGCTCACGGCGGAAGACCTGCGCGACGGCGACCGCGTCGTGCACCGGCGATCCCTCGAAGTCGTACTTCTCTTCGTGGAACCGGTTGAAGAAGTCGAAGAGCTCGGCGACCATGCGGCCGGTCCTCCCCGCCCCCCGAAGGCGTTCGGCGTGCTCGCGGGTCATGAGCGCCTTGTGCGTGACGTCGAGCCCGATCATCGTCACGTCGAGCCCGCTTGCGAAGACCCGTGCGGCTGCTTCCGGGTCGGCCCAGATGTTGAACTCGGCGGACGGCGTCACGTTGCCCTCCCCGATCGCGCCGCCCATGAGGACGATCCGCTCGAGACGCGCCGCGGCGTCGGGATGGCGCGCGAGGAGGAGCGCGACGTTCGTCAGCGGCCCGATGGCGACGAGCGTGGCCGGGCGCCCAGCCCCCGTGGCGCGTTCGGCGAGGAAGTCGACAGCGTGCTCGGGCACCGTCGAGCCGGAGGGCGGCGGGAGCTCAGGCCCGTCGAGACCGGTGTCTCCGTGGACGTAGGCGGCGACGAAGGGGTCACGCATGAGCGGCCGGTCGGCGCCGGCCGCAACCGGGATGTCTCCCCGGCCGACGAACTCGAGCACGCGGAGCGCGTTCGTGGTCGTCTTCTCGAGCGTCTGGTTGCCGGCCACAGTGGTGACGCCGAGAAGCTCGAGCTCAGGGCTTGCGAGCGCGAGGAGAAGCGCGATGGCGTCGTCGTGGCCC
>JACCYG010000026.1 GCA_013696595.1 Actinomycetota bacterium
GAGTCAAGGCGGCCGGCTGGGCGTTCGAGTACGACAACGACCTCTACCCAGACGTGGACGACGTCGCCGTCATCGCCCTCGTGCTGAACACGCTGGGAGCCGGCCGCCCCGCGGTGGAGCGGGCGAACCGCTGGCTGGCCGCCATGCAGTCGTCGAACGGAGGCTGGGCCGCGTTCGACGTCGACAACGACGCCTACTGGCTGTACAACATCCCGTTCTGCGACTTCGGAGCGGCGATCGACCCGCCGAGCGCGGACGTCACGGCTCACGTCGTCGAGCATCTCGCCGCCGAGCCGGGTTACGAGGAGCGGGTTCGACGCGGAGTCGACTTCCTGTTGCGAGAACAGGAGGCGGACGGGTCCTGGTTCGGCCGCTGGGGCGTCAACTACGTATACGGGACGGCAGCCGCTCTGCCGGCGCTCGCCGCCGCCGGTATCGGGCCGGACCATCCGGCGATGCGCCGCGCAGTCGCTTGGCTCAAACGCGTCCAGAACGCGAACGGCGGGTTCGGCGAGGATCTTCGTTCCTACGAGGATGGTGAGAAGGGGAGCGCCTGGCGCGGGCGCGGCTCGTCGACCCCGTCGCAGACGGCGTGGGGATTGCTCGGCCTCGTCGCCGCCGGCGAAGCGTCTTCGCGCGCCGCGCGGCAAGCCGTCGGCTACCTGGTCGAGACGCAGCGCGACGACGGGGACTGGGACGAGGAGCTCTTCACAGGCACCGGGTTCCCACGCGACTTCCTCATCCGCTATCACCTCTACCGCATCGTCTGGCCCGTCCTTGCGCTCGCGCGCGTGAAGCAGGCGCTCGCATGAGGGTCTACGTGACCGGCGCGACGGGTTTCGTCGGCGGCCACGTCGGACGCGAGCTCCGCGAGCGCGGAGCCGACGTGCGTGACGAGCGGATCGACCTGCTCGACCGCGACGCGCTCGTGCGGGCGGTCGAGGGTTGCGACGCGGTCGTGCACGTCGCCGCGATCTACAGCTACGACGCGCCTGCGGACGTGATCGAACGGGTGAACGTCGAGGGGACGCGCACGCTCATCGAGGTCGCGCGCGAGAAGGGAGTCCGCCGCTTCCTCTATACGAGCACGGCAGGGACATGTGGCCCGGTGCCGGGCCGCCCGGCGACCGAGGCGGACGGCCCGCCACCGTGGGAGCTCACGATTCCCTACAAACGGACGAAGCTCGAGGCGGAGCGGCTGGCCCTCGAGGCACGCGCAGTCGTCGTCAACCCGACCACACCGGTGGGCGAAGGCGACCACAAGCCCACTCCGACCGGTCGCATGATCCGGGGGGTCGCGCGGGGGAAGATCCTCGGCTATGTCGCGACAACCGGGCTCAACGTCGTCGACGTGCGCGACGTTGCGCGCGGCCATGCGATCGCGCTCGAGCACGGCGCGGCGGGTGAGCGTTACATCCTCGGCGGCGCGGACCTTCCACTCGCCGAGCTCTTCGCCACGATCGCCGAGCTCGCCGGCCGGCCCCGTCCCCCGATCCGCGTCCCCTATCCGGTCGCGGTCGGGGCGTCGCGCCTCGGCGTCGCCAACCGGGACGAGGTGCGCCTCGCCCGCATTCCGATGTACTTCTCCTCGGAGAAGGCGGAACGAGAGCTCGGATATCGCGCGGGCCCCGTGGCCCCGGCGCTCGCGCGGGCCGTGGCAGAAGCGGTTAGTCTCAACGGCAGGAGAGAGCGATGAAGTTTCCCCTCCGCAGCACGGTTCAGATCGGCCGCTACGTGGCGGCTCAGAGGGGAAACGACCGCTACCCGCTCGTGATCATGCTCGAGCCGACGCTCGGCTGCAATATCGCATGCATCGGCTGCGGCAAGATCCGCGAGTACGAGTCGAACAAGGCCCGCCTGACCGTCGAGGAATGCCTCGACACGGCGCGCCAGTGTCCCGCTCCCGTGATCTCAGTCTGCGGAGGAGAACCGCTCATCTTCAAGGGAATCGAGGACGTCGTGGCCGGCTTCATCGAGATGAAGCGGAACGTCCAGCTCTGCACGAACGCCCTGCGCCTCGCCGACATGCTTGAAAGCTTCGAGCCGAACCCGCGCCTCACCTTCGTCGTCCATCTGGACGGAATGAAGGAGATCCACGACTACATCTGCGACTACCCCGGCCTGTGGGAGATCGCCGTCGACGCCATCCGGCGTGCACGCGACGCGGGTTTCCGCGTCACGACGAACACGACGATCTTCAAAGAGACAGACGTCGCCGACGTGCTCGAGATGATGCGCTACCTCACGCACGCGGTCGGGATCGAGGGGATGCTCGTCGCGCCGGGCTACCAGTATTCGCAGATCGATCCCGACCTGACGATGACGCGCGACGAGCACGAGGAGAAGTTCCGCGCCATCCGCACGGGCGTAAGGGCGAACGGCTATAAGTGGCTCGCGAGCCCTGTCTACCAGGACTTCCTGACCGGTGACCGGAAGCTCGATTGCGCGCCCTGGGGGTCCGTGACACGGAATCCCTACGGCTGGAAGGGGCCGTGCTACCTCCTCACGGACGGCATCTTCCCGACCTACCAGGCCCTCGTCGACGGGATCGAATGGGAGCGGTACGGGCCTGGGAACGACCACCGGTGCGAGCACTGCGGGATCCACTCGGGCTTCGAACCGGCCGCGACCCTCGCGACGACCAAAAGCCTGCGGGAGACGGCCCGGAGCCTCGCCTGGACGATGAACTAGTAGTAGTTCTCGCCTGCGCGCTCGAGGTCGAGGAGCGCGCGGCGCGCAAGGGAGGGACGCGGGCAGTCCGCGTCGGCCTCGGTGCGGTGCTTGCACCGCCGGACGAGCCGTTCATCGCGTTCGGCCTCGCGGGCGCGCTCTCCGCGGACCTTCGACCCGGCGATCTCTTGACCGCGACCCGAGTCGTCGCCGAGGACGGAACCACGCTCTGGGAAGGCGAGCCGGTCCCGCTCGCGGGCGCGACCTCCGCCGTCCTTTGCGCCTCGATGAGAGTCGTGGACGACCCGCGCTAGCGAGCAGCGCTCGCCGCGCGCTCGGGCGCCGTCGCCGTCGACATGGAGAGCGGCGCACTCGCGGCCACCGGCCGTCTCCGCGGGGTCGTGCGCGCCGTCTCGGACACATCTGACCGGCCGCTCGGCCGCCTCGCTTCCGCGGTCACGGCCGACGGCCGCGTCGCCTGGGGCGCAGTTGTCCACTCGTTCGCACGCGATCCGATCGGCAGTGCACGGGCGGCTGTCGCGGGGCGGCGTGCGCTCGCGAGGCTCGAGCGTGCCGCAGCCGCACTCGCGTCAGCGGGACACCGCCGCTAACTTCCGTTCATGGGAGAGACCGTCGCCTACCCCGGGCGTGAGGGTGCGCACAGCGCTGCGGCCTGCGACCGGCTCTTTCCCGAGACCTTCGAGCTCGTCCCGCTTCCGAGCTTCACCGCCGTGGTCGAGGCGACGGCCGGCGGAGAGGTCGAGTTCGGCGTCCTGCCGATCGAGAGCTCGCTCTCGGGCCCGGTGGCCGAGACCCACGACCTCCTGTATGAGTCGCCGCTCTCGATCACGCGCGAGGCCGTCCTGCAGATCCGGCATTACCTCGTCGGGACCGAGCAGGTTCCGCTCGAGCAGATACGCGTCGTCCATTCGCACCCCGCTGCGCTCGACCAGTGCCGCCGGCTGCTCGCTTCGATGCCGTGGGCGACCGCCGTCGCCGCCGCGACGACTGCGGACGCTGCAGCGGACGTCGCGAACCGGGCCGACACGACCGAGGCTGCGATCGCGAGCGAGCGGGCAGCCGCGATGCACGGGCTCGAGGTGATCGCTGGTGACGTGGGCGACCACCCGGAGGCCTTCACGCGCTTCGTTTCGCTCGCGCGCTACACCCGTCTCGATCGAGACGGCGAAAGTTGGAGGACGGCTTTCTCGTTCGTGACCGACCATCAGCCCGGAGCGCTCCACCGAGCGATCGAACCGTTCGCGCGCCACGGGCTCGACCTCGTTCAACTCGTCTCGCGGCCAATCCCGCAGCGGCCGTGGCGGTACCGGTTCGACGCTGTCCTCGACGGCCACCCATTCGATCCCGCCGTTCGCGAAACGCTGGCCGAGGTGCGAGCGCTGGCCCGCGAGCTCACGGTGTTCGGGTCGTACCCGGCGGCCACCTAGGGGCGGGTGCGGGCCCCCGCCCTACCGCTCTTCCGTCGTCACCGTCTCGTCCTCGGGCCCCGTGGTCGCCTCGATCACCAGGCCGATCACCCACATGGCCGCGATCGTTAGCACGACTACGAGCGCCACCTTCCAGACCGTGCGCGCGATCCGGTGCACGGGCTCAGAGGTCATAGCCCGGTATCAGCCTTCCACGTCCCGTTGGCGCGGACCCAGATCTTCACCCACGGGTATTCCGTCCGTGTGCACGGGAACCAGAGGATGCAGTTCTCGAACTTCCCCTGGCGCATCGAGTAGTGGCCGCTGTACCGGTTCGAGCAGCACCACGTGTAGTAGTTCCCGGCCGCGTGGACTACGCCGCGGTACTCCATGTTCGGATCCACGTCCGTCACGTAGACGGAGACGTATCTCCACGTGATCCGCGGGTAGTTCCAGCACCAGCTTTTTCTCTGGTGGAACTTGTAGACGACGTCCAGATGGAAGATGTCCCATCCGGCACGCGCCACGTCGACCGTCTTGCAGCCCGACGCATACGACGCGTCGCCGGAGACAGTCACCTCGGTTGCGTCGGCTCCCTCGACGGCCCAAGCGGGAGCGGGAACGATGAGGGCCCCGGCGAGAAGAGCCAGGGCAAAAGCGCGTTTCATCCATCCTGCACCTCCTTTCGGGCCGCTTCGGTCGCGGGTCTAGGGCCACAGTCCACGCTAGAGAAAACCGGGAAGAAATACAGCGTCCTTTTCGGACACATGCGTGTCGGTTTTGTTCCTAAAGCGCGGAGAGAGTCGCGCGGACGAGGGCCGGAAGCGTCGCGACGTCGTAGCCGCCCTCCAAGACGAGCGCGACGCGGCCGCAAAGGCCTCGCACGCGCCGCGCCAGCTCGGCGAAGCCGTCTTCTGTGAGCAACATCCCGCCCAGGGGATCCCCTGCGGCAGCGTCGTAGCCCGCCGAGACAAGAAGCGCGTCAGGGGCGAACCGCTCGATCGCGGGCTCCACGACCTCGTCCACGGCGCGCAGGTACTCCTCGTCGCCCGAGCCCGCGGGAAGCGGCACGTTCAACGTCGTCTCGTTCCCCTCCTCCGGGCCCCCGCTGCCGGGATACCACGGCCACTGGTGGAGCGAGACGAAGAGGACCGACGGATCGTCCCAGAAGATCGCTTGCGTGCCGTTGCCGTGATGGACGTCCCAGTCGAGGATCGCAACGCGCGCGAGCCCGAGCTCGCGTTGCGCGAACCGCGCGGCGACGGCGACGTTCCCGAACAGGCAGAACCCCATCGCGCGGTCCGGAAGCGCGTGATGCCCAGGCGGGCGCACGAGCGCGAACCCGCCCGTCTCGACCGCGCCGATCGCTGCGCCGGCCGCGAGCAGAGCCGCCTCGTAGCTCGACGGGGTGCAGATCGTGTCCGGATCGAGAAAGGTGGTGCGGCCCGACTCCGCCGCCTCGCGGACGGAAGCGATGTACTCGCGCGCGTGGCAAGCGGCGATCTCGTCCTCGGTTGCGGTGCGAGCCTCGACGAAGTCGGGAAAGGCCTCGTGGAGAGCCAGCAGCCGCTCCTGCCGTTCCGGATGGTCGCCGGTCGGGTGCAGGCGGCCGAACGCCGAATGGGTGACGAGCGGCGTCCCCACCTCCCTCACCAGGCCGGCTGCGTCACGACCTGCTGCGCCATCGCGCCGTCGACGAGGATGCTCGCGCCGCTCACGTAGCTCGCGTCCGCGCGCACGAGAAACGACACGACGGCGGCGACCTCCTCGGGCGTCCCCGGACGGCCGAGCGGGATCTCGGCCGAGAGATCGTCCGCCTCCTCGTTCCGCTCCGTCGCGATCGCACCCGGCGCGACCGAGTTCACGCGGATCCCGTCGGGCGCCAGCTCGAGCGCGAGCGAGCGGGTCAGCATCCCGAGCGCGGCCTTCGCCGCCGCGTAGAGCGCGAAGCCGGGCCGCGGGACGAGCTCGTGCACGCTGGTCACGTTCACGATCACGCCTCCACCTCCGGTGCGCATGTCCTTCGCTGCTGCGACGGAGAGGAGGAACGCGGCCTTCACGTCCACGCCGAAGATGTGATCGAAGTCCTCGGCGGAGAGCTCGAGCGCAGGCTTCGCCGTCGAGACACCCGCGTTGTTCACGAGGACGTCGAGCGGGCCAAGCGCCTCGCGCGTCTCGCGCACGATTCGCTCCGGGAGGACTGGGTCGGCCACGTCGCCGTGGACCCAGTGCGCCGGGCCGGCGCCGGCGATCTCCTCGAACTGCTCTCGCGCCTCGTCGTCGTCGCGGTGCGTGTGAAAGCCAAGCGCGAAGCCGTCCCGCTGGAGGCGCTGCGCGATTGCCCAGCCGATCCCGGTGTTCGCGCCGGTGACGAGCGCGACGCGCTGCTCGGCCATGGGCACACGATACGTTCTCCCTGATGGCGGCCCGCGTTCAGCTCTTCGCGACCTGTCTCGGCGACCTGATCTTCCCCGAGGCCGTCGCGGACGCGGAATCGCTCCTCCGCGGCGCGGGTTTCGAGATCGAGTTTCCGCGCGGGCAAGTCTGCTGCGGCCAGCCCGCGTTCAATGCGGGCCACCGCGGCCCCGCGCGCCGCGTTGCCCGCACGTTCGAGCGCGCGTTCACGCGTGAGGCTCCCATCGTCGTGCCTTCGGGATCGTGCGCGACGATGATCGCCCACTACCTTCCGGAGCTCCTCGGCTGCGATCCCTTTCCGGTCGCAGAGCTCTCGGCGTTTCTGGACGAGAACGACGCGGACGTCCCGCGCACGAACAAGGGCCGCGCGATCGCCTACCACGACTCGTGCCACATGCTGCGGGAGCTGA
>JACCYG010000027.1 GCA_013696595.1 Actinomycetota bacterium
GCTCTCGGTCGAGGTGTTCGACGCCGTCGAGGAGGTACCCGTCGAGAAGCTTTGGATACACCCGCTCGAAGGCGTCCGGCCGCGACGCGTAGTCGAGGCAGACGGGCTCGTCTCCGAGAGCGAGAACGGCTCCGGACTGGCCGGGCTGGAGTGGAAACGCACGCCGCAGCGCAGCGAGATCGTCCTCGCGCGCAGCGAAGATGTCGGCCTGGGCTCCGGTCGGGGAGTGCGCTCCGAGGCGATCGGCCTTCTCGGCAACCGCATCCCAGACCTCGCTCTGCGCCGCACCCAGCGCGTTTGGCTCCACGAGGAGCCTCTCCGCCTTGCGCCGCCTGAGCTCCGGGTGAGCGGTATGCCGAGCGGCGGCGAACGCGGCCGACTGCGCGCTCCAGCGACCCGCTTCGACACAGGAAACGGGAATCCGGAGGGTCGTCTCCGCGGCGACGAGAACCGTCACGTTCAGGATCCGGTTCTGCTTCGCGCCGATGAGCTCCTCGCCGTCATAGAGCAGGACGTTCGCGTCGAGCGGGTTCTCGACGAGAAGCTGTGGCACCGCACCGGCCGCGTCGATCTCGGCCACGCGGAACCCGAGCGGAAGAGCGTCGTCGAGCGTGACGTACTCAGTGACGGGTTGTCGCCGCGGGTAAAGGGGAGCGATCGTGACGCCCCGATGCTCGACGGGGTCACCAAGCTGGAAGATGGAATCAAGTTCGAGTCTCATATCCCCTAATCAGGCCCGACCGCGTGTCGTCTTACGCCGGAACCGTGCTCTCTTTGTATGGGCGGGGCTTGCCCCGCCCGCGGCCGAGCGAGCGTCTAACTGCGAACCGCCGACCAGGGCACAGCGTCGTCGCCTTCCTCCCGAGCCCGGTGCGCGGCAACGCTGTCCTCGACGTACGAGGCCTCGAAGAGCCCGGAATCTCCGAGGACGTTCGCGACCGCGACTCTCTCGTCGTCGCTCTCGAGCCGAGCCGCTCGCCGCCGCACCTCGAGGGCGCCGTTGAGCGCCGCGAGAAACTCCACTCCTTCAGCCGTGGGCAGTGCTTCACCGAGCGCCTCGCCGAACCACCGAGCAACGTCAGACCACTGCCAGAGCTTGCTCTTCGCGTCGACCCACGCCACCGGCGGCGGAAACCCGCCCGGACCCCTCTTTCCCTGGATCAGAAGGCGAACGCTCTCGCGGCTTCGACCGGTCCGCTTCGCGATCACAGTCGGCGTCACCAGTTCGTCCGGCTCGACCCTAAGAACGCGAACGTCGGGCACGCGTTCGACCTGCGCGAGCGCCGAAGCGACCGCCTGGACAAGCGTCGCAGCCTCACGATCGAACGCGGCGTAGCCGACGCTGTCACGTTCCCCCAACAGCGCGTCCCCGCAACCGGCCTCGAAGAACGCGTCAATCGTGGCCTCATCCGTGACGTCTGCGCCCGTAAGCACAAGCGTGAAGCTATGCGGCTTTGCCCTTTTCATCACTGCCCGGTTCATTTCTCGCTGACGCTTCCGGCTGGTGCGGGCACTTCCAGACCGCCCGCCGAAGCTGCGCGGCGTGATTGCCGGCATTCCTCGGTGTCGACCAGATCGACGCCGAACACCCGTGGCCGCACCGCATGATGCCCCAGGCGTGTCCTCGACCCGGTTTCTTCTCGATCGACCAGCCGCGCTCTTTGGCGAAGGCGAGAGCTTGTTGGATCTCCTTCCTCGGGTGGCGTGCGTGCATCTGACGATAGCGTTATGTTGGCGGTTGTCAACACCGCGGACGAGTCTACCGCGACGGTATCCATGCGGGTGTCGCAGCTTGCGCACGGCGATCGCACAAATCCGCGACGGCTAGGGAAGCGTGAAGCGCCCGAGCGCGGGGAGGAAGACGTGGCCGGCGTGCGGAACAGGCACACCCTCGAGCCCGAGCTCGCGCTCGACCTGCTTCAGCCCGGCGCGCCACCGCGCTCGGCTCGTTGCGAGGTGCGTCGTGTCGTCCACGAAGAGCAGGTGGACGAGCCAGGCCTCGACACTGACGACCTCGCGCAGCCAGTAGAGGTGCGCGTAGCGGTTCGCCGACTGGTAAAGCGACGACCTCGGGTGCCCGCGGAGTGCGTACATCCACCGCTCGGGATCGGGGTTGAGCCCGAGCCACTCCTGCGTGCGTGCCAGCGAGCGCGTGATCGTCTCGACGGAGCGCGTGCTCGTGGCCTTGGTCCCGCCGGAGTAGAACTCCTCCGGGTAGCTCTTTCCCTCGCCGAGGATGACCCCGTGCGGCCCGGACGGAAACTCGACGACAGCGAGCGCATCCCAGACAGGCCCGCGCACGGGCCAAAAAGCCGCTAGCTCTTGCGCCAGCCTCTCGTAGCCGATCGCGTGAAGAAAATCGCGGTCGCGCGGCTCGCGGAAGTTTTCCGCCTCCAGCGGAGCGGTCCAGCGGATTCGCCCACCGCGGTCGCTGAGCTCCGGGAACGCGCCAAGCACCGCCTCAGACAACTCCTCCGGGTGCCGGTTGACGTAGATCTGAACCTGCAATCGGCTTCCGCGCCGAGCGCGCCCTTCGATCTCACCCATCGCAGGGCCAATCGCCCCCGGCACCCACATTTCTTACAAGAGTCCCTGCGCAAGGTCGGGCCTATAAAGTGACTAGCGGTCGAAACCGATGGAAGATCGAGGGACCAAGCTCATGCCAGCGACCACTCCTCCGACCTCGTTGCCTCTCTCGACTGCGCGTCAGCGACGCGACTACGAAACCGTTCTAACCGGGCTCGGCCCCGTCGATCGCTCGATCCTTCAGCGAGATGAGCTTCTTATGGGACGCGAAGGGCGACTTTCTGTCTTCTATGCGCCATTCGACAGCGTCTCCGGGGACGCGCGTCTCGTTCTCCTAGGCCTCACACCCGGATGGCGACAGATGTGCATCGCGATCGAGACGTACCGTAGCGCCCGTCAGCACGGCGCCTCGGACGCCGAGGCGCAGCGGGCGGTGAAGGCTGCCGCGTCATTCGCGGGCATGCGCTCACGGATCGCCGGCTGGCTCGATGATCTTGGGGTCAACGACGCCGTCGGGGTTGAGAGCGCAACTGAGCTCTTCGACGAGCCGGCGAGTTTGCACACGACGTCGCTGGTCCGGTACCCGGTATTCGTAGGCGAAGCCATGGCGAATTACCGAGGAACCTCGCCACGTCCGGAAGCGAGCCCACTCTTGCGGAGCCTTATCTCGGAGCTCTTGATTCCAGAGCTGTCCGGTTTGCGTGGCGCTTTGATCGTGCCGATGGGAACCGCGGTCGCTCGAGCGCTCGTTTCCCTCGAGGTGCCGTTTCTCGACCGTTGCCTGCTCGGCTTTCCGCATCCGTCTGGCGCGAACGGCTGGGCAAACCGTCAATTCGCGGAAAACCGTGTCCGGCTGCGTGCTGCAGTCGCTCATTGGAACCGCTCACCGCGCACCGGCGAGCCAGCCCGTCGGAACTGAAGGTGGCAGACCAGGGACGACGCCCTGTGCGGCCGTAAGATTTGCCCCTGGCCCAGAAGACCACCCCAGGAATGCACGATGCGCGCGACGTCGAGGACACCCGGCTCCTCGAGGCGAAACGGCACGCCGAGCTCCTGGCGACCTACTACCCGGTCGTGGTCGACCGGTGCCGCCTCGTCCTCCCCGACTCCGACGCGTACGAGGTCGCGCACAACGTCGCCGAGCGGCTCCTGCGCGAGCTCGTCGCCGGCAAGACGTACGGCGTCCCGTTTCGCGTCGTCGTCCACAAGGTCATCGACTGGAAGATCAAAGAGTT
>JACCYG010000091.1 GCA_013696595.1 Actinomycetota bacterium
GTGTAGTACGTCTGCGCCACGTTCGCGAGCAGGTTGAGCGTGCCGGCGGCGAGGAACGCCGCGACGACCCAGCCGAGAAGCTCGAGGTCGCGGCCGCGGATCCCGTCGTCGATCGCGACCTTTGCGAGGTACGGCGGCGCGAGGGCGGTCGCGATGGAGGCGAGGAGAGCGGCCACGGCGACGATCGTGCGCTTCTTGTAGGGCCGCGTCAGCCGGGCGAGGAAGCCGACGCGGCGAGCGGTCCGTCGCCAGCTCCAGTCGTCGACCTCGGCGCCCGTCCGCTGGGTCAGGTGGCCGCCGGGCTGATGAATTCTCACGCCGTCGCTTCCTCCGTCTCCGTGAGCACGCGCGCGGACACGAGGCCGTAGTCGGCGATCTCGCGATAGACCGTGCTCGTCTCGTAGAGCTCGTCTGCCGTCCCGCGCGCGGCCACGCGGCCGTGGTCGAGGACGACGATCTCGTCGGCGAGGGAGATCGTGGAGAGCCTGTGCGCGACGATGAGTGTCGTGCGGCCGCGCATCGCCTCGCGCAGGCCGAGGCGGATCTTCGCTTCCGTCGTTGCGTCGACCGACGCGGTCGCGTCGTCCAGGATGAGGATGCGCGGGTCGACGGCGATCGCGCGGGCGATCGCGATCCGCTGGCGCTGGCCGCCCGAGAGCGTGATGCCCCGTTCGCCGATCACCGTGTCGTAGCCCTCGGGAAGGTCGGCGATGAAGTCGTACGCCTGCGCCATTCGCGCGGCGCGCTCGATCTCTTCGTCGGACGCGTCTGGAGCGCCGAAGGAGATGTTCTCGCGCACCGTCGCCGAGAACAGGAACGGATCCTGCGAGACGATCCCGATCGCGCGCCTGAGCTCCGTGAGCCTGAGGTCCCGGACGTCGGCGCCGTCGAGGAGGACGCGCCCGTCGGTCGCGTCGTAGAACCGAGGGACGAGCGTCGCCAGGGAGCTCTTGCCGGAGCCGGTGTGGCCGATCAGGGCCACGATCTTGCCGGCCTCAATGTCGAGGTCGATGTCCTCGAGGACAGGGCGGGCAGGGTCGTAGCCGAACGTGACGTTCTCGAAGACGAGATGGCCCTCTCCCGAGGGAAGCGGTCGCGGGTCCTCGCGCTCGACGACGTCCTCGGGCTCGTCGATCACCTCGAAGATCCGTTCCCCGGACGCGATCGCGCGCTGGAACTCGCTGATCCAGTAGCCGAGCATCCGCAGGGGTTGCACGACCATGAGCAGGTACACGTTGAACGCGACGAAGGCACCGAGGTCGAGGTCGCCGTTGTACACCCGCCGTCCGCCCACGAGAAGCGCGATCGCCTGCGCCAGGAGCGGGAGGAACGAGAGGAAGGGCGTGTAGAAGGCGCGCTGGCGAGCCGCTGCGATCGATTGCTCGAACACCGACTCGTTTCGGCCGCTGAACTTTCTCTCCTCGCGCCGCTCCTGCGCAAAGGCCTTGACGACGTTGACGCCGACGATGTTCTCCTCCGCGATCGTCGTCATGTCCGCGAGGCGCTGCTGGACGTCTTTCAGAATCGGGTGCGAGGCGCGCGAGTAGAGGTAGGCCACGGCGACGAGCGCGGGCGTGATCGCGAGCGCCGCGAGTGCGAGCTTCCAGTCGATCACGAAGACGATCGCGCCGACCGCGACGATCATGAGCACGTGCTGCGTGAAGAAGATGAGCCCGTAGCCGAGGAAGAAGCGCACGCCCTGCAGGTCGACCGTCGCGCGGGACATGAGCTGACCGGTCTGGTGGCGGTCGTAGAAGCGCCAGGAGAGGCGGAGGAGACGGTTGTAGAGCGTGTTGCGCAGGTCGAATTCGACGCCGAGCGCCTGTTTGCCCGCGATGAAGCGGCGAGCGACGAGCTGGAGTGCCTTCGCGAGACCGGCGAGCGCGACGAGCGCGACGAGGAGCTCGAGCAGGTTCTCGTCGCGTTGTGCGAGCGCGTCGTCGATGACGCGGCCGGTGAGCCACGGGATCGCAAGCCCCGCCGCCTGCGACCCGATCGCGAGGACGACCGACGCCGCAAGCGACCAGCGATAGGGACGAAGGAAGCCGAGCAGGCGCACGAACGTGTGGCGAAATGGGGGGCTCGGCGGGCTCTGGTTAGTCACGGCTAAGTAAACGTCGAGTCTAGCGGCGGCCTTCCGCTGCGCCCTCCTTGGGGCGTGACGATGTCGACACGTCGCGGCGCCCGTTTCGGCACGGTCCGTTAACCACGTATGCGCTCTTGCGAGCTACCCTCAAA
>JACCYG010000092.1 GCA_013696595.1 Actinomycetota bacterium
GGCGCGCCGGCTCCCTGGGGAGCCGGCGGGGCGAAGCCCGCCTCGCGGAGCTTCTCGTGCCCGGCCGGTGTGATGCGGTCGGTCGACCACGAGTCGTCCATGACCACGTCGACTCGCGGCTCGGCACCGAGTCCGCGCACGGCGTCGGCCATCCGCTCGCGCATGAGCTCGAGCGCCGGGCAGCCGAGGAAGGTCGGCGTGAACGCGACCCGGACGTGACCGTCCTCGACCTCGACGTCGCGGACTACGCCCAGGTCGACTACGGAGACCACGGGAATCTCGGGGTCGGCGACCTCGGCGAGCGCCTCCCAGACGCGGGCCTCGGTTACCACTCGGCTCCCGGCGCCGATCGTCGCACCATCGTCATCTCGTCCCAGAGCGGGACGAGCTCGTCGGTGTGCGCTCCGCGCTCGACGGCGTCGACGGGCTCTCGGCCGACGGTCTCGGCGAGCCGCTCGCGCTCTTCTCCCTCGAGGAGCCCGAGGGCGTACGGCCAGAGCTCGGTGACGGCCTCGTCGAAGTGGCGTCGCCCGTCGGTGGACGCCGCGAGCCGGTCCGCCCACATCTGCGCGTGCATGAGGTGGTAGACCTCTTCGCGCTCCACCTTGGCTGCGAGCCCTGCGAGCTCGTCCCACTCGGATTCCTTGACCCCTGCGATCCGGATCGCGTCTGCGGTCTCGTACAGGTAGTGGCGGGCGATCGTACGCGCCCAGTCGGGCACGAAGCGAAGCTCGACGAGCGGCGCGCAGCGGTACTCGTCGGGCCGGCGGTCGAACGCGAGTGCGTCCGCGGTCGTGCCTAGCTCCGTCGCCGCCAGCTCGTAGAAGGCGCGTGCGTGGCCGATCTCGCCCTGTGCGATCGACGAGAAGGCGACGTCCTCCTCGAGGAAGGGCGCGATCCCGGTCCATTCGGAGTTGCGCCAGCCGAGGACGAGCTCGTCGTCGGCGATCGCCAGGAGGAGGTCAGTCCGCGAGGGCGCCTGCGCGCTCACGCGCCTCCTTCAATTTCACCTTGATCGAATAGCCGTCGACGCGGCGGTAGTCACGATCGAAGACGTCCGCGACGTACGGCTCCTCGACTTCGGCCACGGCGTCGCGCGGAATGATCCAGAGCGTCGTCGACTCGTTGCGGCGCCCGTAGAACTCGCGCGCGTAGGCCTCGGCGAACGCGGCGTTCGGAGCCTCGAGCGAGCCCCCGTGCTGGAGCGGCTGGCCCTCGCGCTCCTGTCGAAACACCTCGTAGATCACTTGGCGGCCTTTCTTTCCAAGTCACAGTCTGTTACTTGGTCACGCGGCCTCGGCGAGGACGACGTCTCGAACCCAGGCAGTTTCCTCCCGGGAGATGCGGCGAAGCTCGAGCCGTTCGGCGGTTCGCGGCCCGTTGCCGGTGACGACGTGTCTGAGCTCGTCCCAGTCCGGCTCGGAGTACTGCCACACACCTGTCTCCTCGTCCTTTCCAAGCTCGGGGTCGGGGACCGTCAGCCCCAGCTCCCAGATCTGTGGCACGTAGCCGTCGAGGAACCGCTGGCGCGCGTCCTCGTTCGCCTGACTCTTGATGCGCCACTCGATCATCGGGTCCTCGTCGAACGGGGTCTGGTTTCCGTGGAACGTCATGAGCGGTCCCCACCAGCGGTCGATCGCCTCCTGGACGAGGCCGCGTTGCTCGTCGGTCCCCGTGACCATGGCGAGGACGACGTCGCGCCCGTGGAGGATGTGGAACGACTCCTCCCAGCAGATCTTCTTCATGATCCGCGCGTAAGGGGCGTACGAGCACTTGAGCAGCGCCTTCTGGGAGATGATCGCGGCGGCGTCGATGAGCCACGCGATCACGCCCACGTCTCCCCACGTCTTCGTCGGGTAGTGGAAGACGTTGTGAAACTTGGTCTTGCCGGACACGAGGTCCTCGAGGCAGCGCTCCCGTGGTTTCCCGAGGTCCTCGACGACACGGTAGATGAGTTGCGCATGGCCGACCTCGTCCTGGACCTTGGCTGTCAGCGCGAGCTTTCGCTGGAGGGTGGGGGCGCGGAGGATCCACTCGCGCTCGGGCAAGACGCCCATGAGCTCCGAGTTCCCGTGCATCTCGATGAACTTGGTGAGCTTTGCTCGGTAGTCGTCGGGCATCCAGTCGGCCGTCTCCACGAGACCACCGGCCTGAACGTGCTCTCTGAATTCCTCTTCCGTTCGCGGCGCCGCCATTCGCCCTCCTACCGAACGATCGTTAGGCTGTGGACATTAGCACCACGCCCCGCCGCAAGGAGCTTTCGCGCCACGCCGCGCGCCTCTTCGCCGAGAAGGGCTATCACGGCACGTCGATCGGGGATCTGGCCGAGGCGCTGGGAGTCCAGAAGGGCTCGCTCTACGCGCACATCGAGGGCAAGCAGGAGCTTCTGTACGAGACGATGCGTGAGGGGTCGGAGGCGTTCCACGCCGCTCTTGACTTGATCCCGGAGCGGTTGCCGGCAACCGAGAAGATCCTGGTCGCGCTGCGCGCCCACCTCGCTCTCGTGGCCGGCCAGCTCGACGTGGCGACCGTATTCGTCCAGGAGTGGCGCTACCTCGAGGGCGAGCGGCGAGACGAGATCGTCGCCGAGCGAAGGCGGTACGAGGAACGGATCCGAGCGCTCTTTCGCGAGGGCCGAGAGCAGAGCGAGCTACGCACGGACCTCGACGAGAACATTGCGGCGCTACTCTTCCTTTCGGCCGCGAACTGGGCCTACACGTGGCTTCGCCCCGACGCGGACACCGATGCCGTCGCGGCGGATTTCTACGCCCTCCTGGTGGACGGGATGCGCGGCTACTCGACGCCTCGCTGATGGCGACTTTGAGCGGATTTCTTCCGATCTGCGCGCTAGTCTTTCGACTAGTCTTTCGAACCCTTTACACCAGACGCGTTTAGGGGGCGTGCCTCGGCGGTAAAATGGCTTAGGCAAGCCCCAAAATCCACTAAAGGAGGCCCTTCAAAATGACGCGAACCAGAAAGCTCGTCGCAGCGCTCTTCTCCACGGCCGTAATGGCCGTCACGGTCGCTGCTCCCGCGAGTGCGCACCCGCCGCTCTTTACCGGCGGTCTCGTGAACATCACGATCATGGACGTCCTGAACGAGAACCAGATCAGTGTGCAGGTTCCGATCGGCGTAGCCGCGAACGTCTGCGGCGTCCAGGCCAACGTGCTTGCCCAGGCCAATACCCAAGCGCCGGTCGACTGCACGGCCGCGACCACGCAGGAC
>JACCYG010000097.1 GCA_013696595.1 Actinomycetota bacterium
AGAGCGAGATCGTAACGACCGAGGTCTTCGTCTACGACGTGGGGACGATCATGGATGCGCTCGACGACCTGGCGGACGACGGCGACGACTCCGGGCTCGAGGACTTCGGCGACGAGTTGCTCCCACGACTCGTCTCGGAGGGACGGGCCCGCGAGCACCGTCTCGAGAGCTACTGGCGGGACGTCGGGACGATCGAGAGCTACTGGCAGGGGCACATGGATCTCGTGGCGAGCGAGCCCGCGTTCGTCCTCGACGACTCCGACTGGCCGGTCCTCACGTGGGCGACGCAACGGCCGCCGGCCCGGATCGAGGGATCGGCGCGAATCGACGCAAGCCTCATCTCGCCGGGCTGCACCGTGCGCGGGGAGGTCGTGCGATCCGTCCTCTCGCCGGGGGTCATGGTGGAGGAGGGGGCGATGGTTCGCGACTCAGTTCTTCTCCACGACACGGTCGTCAAGCGGGGCGCGAGGGTCGAACGCGCCATTCTCGACGCGCAAGTCTCCGTCGCGTCCGGCGCCGAGATCGGCGACGGTGACGAGATCGCCGTCGTCGGCCGCGACGTGGACGTCGCAGCCGGCGTGACTGTCTCCGGCCGCGACCGCGTCGATCCCACCGGCTAGGAGCTTCAAAAGATCCCGAGGCCGGTCGTCAACCGGTTCGCGTAGTTGAAATACGCGACGACCTGGCAGGCGTCGTGGATCTCGCGGTCGGTCAGGCCGAGGCGCCGGAGCTCCTCGACATCCGTTTCGGTCATGGCGGCGGGAGTCCGGGTGAGCTTCTGCGCATAGGCCTCCAGCGCCCGGATCCGCTCCGCATCGCCTGGGCGCTCGTCACGGAGCGCCTCCGAATGCTCGCGCAGTCAGTACGCGGAGCCGTTGAGCTCGCTGACGCGAACGGCGATCGCCTCGCGCTCGACCCGCGCGAGGGACGACGAGCGCTCCATCGCCTCCGCGTAGAGCTTGACGTGGGCCGCGCGGACGGCGGGGTTCGAGCCCTGCGCGCGCATCAAGGGCGAAAAACGCTCTTCCTGGTTTGACTCGATCCACGCCATCGGGCCGACGATACGACGGCCTCGTGGCGACCGCAACATCACGGTTCCCCACTCGGGGGCAGAAGGGGCGCCCGTGAGCCCGATGAATAGAGAGGAATGCGCCGGGTCCTGCTGCTCGCCTCCACCCTCGCCTTGCTCGTCGCGGGGACGCTCGCTGCGTCTCCCTTCTTCTCCGCGGCGGCGAGCACGAGCTCTCCCGCACCGGCGGCAGGGGTCAAGCCCACCCTAGCCTCGGCCCCGACCGCGGGTCGAACGGGCGCCGAGACGCGGCCTGCCTCCCACGGCTTCCTCATCGCACGTCCCGCCGGCGACCGCGCAATCGTCCTGCGCTCACGGCCCGGCGGCAGCGTCCTCGCCACGGTCGCTCCTCGGACCGAGTTCGGCTCCCCGCTCGCGCTCGGCGTCATCGAGCGACGCGGAGGCTGGGTCGGCGTCCTCTCGGTCTCGCTGGGAAACGGCAGGGTCGGCTGGACGGAGACCGGTGACGTTCGCCTTTCGAGCACGCGCGTGAGCCTCCGGCTCGACCTCTCAGAGCGCCTGCTAGTCCTGAAGAAAGGCGCACGGGTGATCCGGCGCATGACGATCGGAATCGGACGGGCCGAGTCGCCGACCCCGACCGGCCGCTTCGCAGTAACCGACAAGGTGGCCGGCTCTCGCTACGGCGCCTACTACGGCTGCTGCATCCTCGCGCTCTCAGCGGAGCAGCCGAATCTCCCACGCGGCTGGACCGCCGGCGACCGCATCGCGGTGCACGGGACGAACGATCCGGCTTCGATCGGCGCCCGCTTCTCCGCAGGGTGTCCTCACGCGAGCGACGCCGACATGCGCGTGCTCATACGCCGGGTCCCGTTGGGCGCGCCGGTCTTCGTCCACGCGTAGCGCCTGCCGGGTAACGTCGTGGCCGAACGGTTGGCCGGCTACGACTTCCTCACGACCTGGTGCCTGGATGCGCCGCTCGAGCGCGTGTGGGAGGCGATCTACGAGGTAGAGGACTGGCCGCGCTGGTGGCGCGGAGTCGAGGTCGTCCAGAAGCTCGAGCACGGGGATGAGAACGGGCTCGGAAGCGTCTACCGTCACCGCTGGCGGAGCCGGCTTCCGTACACGGTCGGCTTCGACATGACGACGACGCGGATCGAACGCCCCCATTTGCTCGAGGGGCACGCGCGCGGGGAGCTTGAGGGTTTCGGCCGCTGGCGGCTCTACGAGGGCGAGGGCACCGCTTTGACGTACCAGTGGACCGTCCGGACGACGCGGCCGTGGATGCGCGCGCTCGAGCCCGTCGGACGTCCGGTGTTCGTCTGGAGCCATAACGTCGTGATGCGCTGGGGCGGCGAAGGGCTCGCCCGGCTCCTCGGCGCCCGGCTCCACGGAACGGGCTGAACCGGGCCGTTCCCCGACGCGGCCGGGATTCCGGCTGAGGAGGTCCCTATTCAGGAGACCGGCCTCGGCTGCCGAAAAGACGATTGATGAGAGCCTCTCTCTTTGCTGCGCTCGCCGCACTTGTGCTGACGACACCGGCCGGAGCAACAACGCTCACTCAATCCACGCTGGAGTGGAAGGTGGTGGCTGCAGGAGATATCGCGAGCTGCGATAGCTCTGGAGCGGCTGAGACGTCTGCCCTCGTCCAGTCGCTCGCCCCGGACGCGGTTCTCACACTCGGCGACAACGCCTACCCGGACGGAGCGTTCAGCGACTTCCGGGACTGCTACCAGCCGACCTGGGGCGCATTCAGGACCAAGACGTTTCCGGCGCCGGGGAATCACGATTACCACACCGCGGGCGCGAAGGCGTATTTCGACTACTTCGGTCCACGCGCACGCGGCCGCTTCTACGGCTTCAACCTCGGTCCGTGGCACGTCGTCTCGTTGAACTCGGAAATCCCCCACGGCTACGGCTCACGCCAGGTCCGCTGGCTGCGCCACAACCTCGCGGGCGACTCTCGGCGCTGCGAGGTTCTCTACTGGCACCGCCCCCGGTGGTCGGGCGGAGCCCACGGCTCGGACGCTGGGATGTCCGCGCTCTGGCGGGCGGCGTACGGTCATGGGGTCGAGCTCGTCCTGGCGGGCCACGACCACAACTACCAGCGCTTCTACAAGCTCGACGCCTACGGCCGGTCGGACCGGCGTTACGGGGTCCGGCAAATCGTCGCCGGGACGGGAGGAAAGAGCCTGTACGACACGGGTCCTCCCATGCCTCGCCGCGCCGCGGCGTCCTCGAGCACGCACGGCGTCGTCGAGCTCACATTGCGGGCCGGCGGCTACGACCTTCGGTTCGTCCCGGTCGCGGGGTCGTCGTGGACCGACGTCCTCGACGGTCGAACCTGCCACGGCCCGCCGCGGTAAGGGTCAGAGCGCCGCGCTGTCGGCGAGCTCGACCGTGCAGCTCGAACGGCCACGCTTCTCGAGGTATTGCTGGTGGTAGTCCTCCGCCTCGTAGAACTCCGGCGCAGGCTGGATCTCCGTCACGATCGGGTTTCGGAAGCGGGCCTCCGCCGCGAGTCGTTCCTTGGACGCGCGAGCAGCGGCCTCTTGCTCGGCCGAATGGAAGAAGATCGCCGACCGGTACTGCGAGCCGATGTCAAAGCCCTGGCGGTTCCGCGTCGTCGGATTGTGGTTCGACCAGAAGATCTCAAGGAGGTCGTCGTACGCGACCCGTTCGGGATCGTATGTCACCTCGACCGCCTCGGCGTGCCCCGTGCCGTCTGAGCAGACGAGCTCGTACGTCGGATTCTCGACGGCGCCGCCCGTGTAGCCCACGCGCGTCGCCGTGACGCCGGGGAGCTGCCGAAATGCCGCTTCCACGCCCCAAAAGCACCCTGCCGCGAACGTCGCCTTCTCCACCGTCTTCCTC
>JACCYG010000119.1 GCA_013696595.1 Actinomycetota bacterium
GCTCGTGACCGAGATCGCCGTCGTGCGGTCCACTTCCGTCCGCGTCGAAGACGATGCGTTCCGAGATCGGACCGAAGCGCTCGCCGCCGACCTCCGAAAGGCCGGCGCAACGAGTGTGGTCACCGCCTACGACGGCGGCGACGACCGACTCTTCTCCCGCGACGGTGACGCGACCGCGCTCCTGATTGCGCCGGGCCCGGACGCAGAGGCGAAGATCCCGGCTCTTGTCGAGGCGATCGATCGCGTCGATCAGGCGCGTGGCTTCGAGGCGGCCATGACGGGTGAGTGGACGACCGAGGTCGACTTCGGACAGCTGTCGGAGGACGATCTTCGGAACGGCGAGCTCTTCTTCGGAGCGCCCGCGGCACTCATCGTCCTCATGCTCGTCTTCGGCGCCGTCGTCGCCGGCCTCATTCCGCTTGTCCTTGCGATCCTCTCGATCATCGTCGCGCTCGCGTTGACGGCGCTCGTCGGGCAAGCGTTCGAGCTCTCGCTCTTCGTCACCAACATGATCTTCGGGATGGGGCTTGCGCTCGGCATCGACTACTCGCTCTTCATCCTCTCCCGCTACCGCGAGGAACGCTCCGAAGGACGCCGAGAACTGGACGCGATCGGCACGGCGGGGGCCACAGCGAGCCGGGCCGTGCTCTTCAGCGGTCTCGCGTTCGTCCTCGCCATGTTCGGGCTCCTGCTCGTCCCGAACACGATCATGCGGAGCCTCGCGGCGGGCGCGATTCTCGTGGGGATCGTCTCCGTCCTTGCCGCGCTCACACTTCTTCCTGCGCTCCTCGGGTTGCTCGGCGATCGTGTGAACGTCCTCCGCATCCCGTATTTCGGACGAGCGGCCGGAAAGCAGGGCGCGGGCGAAAGCCGCTTCTGGGGGAAAATCGTCCGGGCCGTCATGCGCCGGCCGGTCATGAGCCTCGTGCTCGGGGTCGCCCTCCTCGTGGCCGCGGCCGTGCCCGTGCTCGACATCGAGACAGGATCGGCGGGGATCAGCACGATCCCGGATCGGTTCCAATCGAAGCAGGGCTTTCTGCTCTTGAACGAGGAGTTTCCGGGGCAGACCGTCGATCCCGTCGAGATCGTCGTTGCAGGCGACGCCGAGTCTCCCAGCGTGCAGCGCGGGCTCGATCGCCTCGAGGCTGCGCTGGCTCGCAACGAGCTCTTCGCCGAGCCGATAGAGGAGCGGAGCGAATCCGGCGACGTCACGCTGCTCACAGTCCCGATCGCCGGCGACTCGATTTCGAAGGAAGCAGTCGCCGCGGTTCGAGGTCTCCGAAGCGACGTGATCCCGGCCGCTTTCGCGGGATCCGGCGCGCGGGCCCTGGTCACCGGTCAGACGGCCGAGGAGATCGACTACTACGACGTCATGGATCGTTGGCTGCTCCCTGTGTTCGCCTTCGTGCTCGGCCTCAGCTTCATCCTGCTGACGGTCGCATTCCGGTCGGTCGTTGTGCCGGCGAAGGCGATCGCGCTCAACCTCCTTTCAGTCGGGGCCGCCTACGGGCTACTCGTCCTCGTCTTCGTGAAGGGCTACGGGAACGAGATCTTCGGCTTCCAGCAGGTGGACACCGTCGAGGCGTGGGTGCCGCTGTTCCTCTTCGCCGTGCTCTTCGGGCTCTCGATGGACTACCAGGTCTTCCTGCTCAGCCGAATCCGCGAACGCTTCGTCCGAACCGGCGACAACGACCACGCCGTCGAGTTCGGCGTCGGATCGACCGCTCGCTTGATCACGGGCGCGGCGCTGATCATCATCGCCGTCTTCTCCGGCTTCGCTCGCGGCGAGCTCGTCATGTTCCAGCAGATGGGGTTCGGTGTGGCCGTCGCGCTTCTCATCGACGCGACGCTCATCCGGTCGGTCCTGGTTCCGGCCGGGATGAAGCTTCTCGGGCGACGTAACTGGTACCTCCCGTCGTGGCTCGGATGGCTCCCGGACGTCCACGTGGAAGGATCCGACGAGACGAAGGCCCGCACGGCGCCCGCGCGACGTTAGGCGCCGCGAGCGGAACGAGACTCGCGCACACCGTTCGGTAGGCTGGATTCGATGCCCCGCTCCGTGATCGTCTCGGCCGTTCGAACGCCGTTTGCCAGGCTGGGAGGCGGCCTCAAGGGCCATGAGGCGACGGAGCTCGGCGCCATTGCCATCCGCGCGGCGCTCGACCGCGTCGACGTGGCGAACGACGAGGTCGAGTATGTGATCATGGGCCAGGTTCTGCAGGCCGGCGCTGGTCAGGCGCCTGCTCGCCAGGCTTCGATCGGCGCGGGCCTACCGATCGAGATCGGGTCCGACACCGTGAACAAGGTGTGCGCGTCGAGCATCCGCGCGGCCGAGATGGCCGATCAGATGATTCGCTCGGGCGATCACAGCGTGATCGTCGTCGGCGGCATGGAGTCGATGTCGAATGCGCCTTACCTCCTGAAGAACGCCCGCTTCGGCTACCGGCTGGGCGACGGCGTGATCATCGACTCGATGGTTCACGACGGCCTCACGTCGACGTTCGACCAACGCCACATGATCCAGCAGGCCTCGTTCGTGTCGCGCGAGCTCGGGATCTCTCGCGAGGACCAGGACGCCTGGGCGCTGCGCTCGCACCAACGTGCCGTGAACGCGATCGACGGCGGCCTTTTCCAGGAGGAGGTCGTTGCCGTCGGCGAGCTTTCCGTCGACGAAGGCCCGCGGCGCGACACGTCGCTCGAGAAGCTGTCGTCGCTGAAGCCCGTCTTCGACCCGGAGGGGACGACGACGGCGGGCAACGCGCCGGGAGTGAACGACGGTGCGGGCGCCCTCGTCGTCACGAGCGAGGAGTTCGCCCGCAAGCGCGGTCTCGAGGTCCTGGCGACGATCGTGGCGCAGGCCTACGTCGCCGACGATTTCGCGTATCTCGCCAGGACGCCCGCGCTCGCCGGCAAGCTGGCGCTGGAGAAAGCCGGGAAGACGATCGACGATGTCGAGCGGGTGGAGCTGAACGAGGCGTTTTCGTCCGTCGTCCTGAACTCGACGAAGATGCTCGGCGCCGATCCCGAGCGGGTGAACGTGAACGGCGGCGCCGTCGCCCTCGGGCACCCGATCGGCGCGTCGGGCGCGCGCATCCTCTCGACGATGATCTACGAGCTCCGCCGAAACGGCGGCGGCCTTGGGCTGGCGGCGATCTGCTCGGGGGGCGGCCAGGGCGACGCCCTTCTGATCGAGGTCTAGCTCGGTGGTCGAGCTGCGCGGCCGGAAAGTCGTCCTTCGGGCGCTTCGCACCGAAGAGTTCGAGGCGGTTCGCGCGGCACAGCAGCGGATGTTTCCGATCGACCCGCCCACCGCAGCCTCGGACCGACGTCTGCGCAAGCGGATCGAACGCTCCGGACGGCTCGCCGACGGGTGGCTCGATCTTGCGATCGAGGTCGACGGCCGGCTTGTCGGCGACGTCGGCGCCCGGCGGCCGGAAGGCGCTCTCCCACCCGGCGTGTACGAGCTCGGAATCAGCCTCTTCGACGAGACCGACCGGGGAAAGGGCTACGGCGCGGAGGCGACCGAGCTTCTGACCGGTCATCTTTTCGATGCACACGAGGCGGAGCGGGTGCAGGCGACCACGGACGTCTCGAACCAGGCGATGCGACGTGTTTTCGAGAAGCTGGGCTTCGTCCACGAAGGCACGCTTCGCTCCTTCATGCACTCGAAGAACGGACGCGAGGATTACGCGATGTACGCGGTGACGCGCGAGGATTGGGCTCGAGAACAGGACGCGTAGCCGTGGCCTTCGCC
>JACCYG010000171.1 GCA_013696595.1 Actinomycetota bacterium
TCTACGACCGCTACAAGGTGCGCCTGAACGAGATGCGCGAGTCGGTGCGGATCGTCCAGCAATGCCTGGACGGAATGCCCGAGGGGCCCTGGACCGCTGACGACCGCAAGGTCGTCCTGCCGCCCCGGCACGAGCTCCACACGTCGATGGAGAGCCTCATCCACCACTTCAAGCTCGTGACCGAAGGATTTCGCGTTCCGGAGGGCGAGGTCTACGTCACGATCGAGTCGCCGCGCGGAGAGCAGGGCTGCTACCTCGTCGCGGACGGCGGCCCGAAGCCGTGGCGCGTGAAGTTCCGCGCGCCCTCGTTCGTCGCCCTGCAGGCGACCGCGACGTGCATGACCGACGCGCTCGTCGCTGACCTCATCGCGATCGTCGGATCTCTCGACAGCGTGATGGGAGATTGCGACCGCTGATGCCCGAATCGGACCTCTACCGGGAGATCCAGCGCGTGGCCGACCGCTACCCCGTTCGCCGCTCGGCCATCATGCCCGCTCTTCACCTTGCGCAGGGGAAGCACGGCTGGCTCTCACCCGACGCGCTGCGCGAGGTCGCGGACGCGCTCGACCTTTCGCCTGCGTACTGCCAGGCCGTGGCGAGCTTCTACGACATGTACCACCTGGAGCCCGTCGGGCGGCACACGGTCGAGGTCTGCACGAACATCTCGTGCGCGCTCGTGGGTGCGCAGCAGGTGCTCGAGGCATTCGAGGAGGAGCTCGGCGTCCACGCTGGTGAGACCACCGAGGACGGTGAGATCACGCTGCGCACGATCGAATGCCTCGGGGGGTGCGGATGGGGAACTGTGGTCGCAGTCGACCATCGCTATCGCGAGCCCGTGAAGCCCGAGGACGTTCCGGGCATCCTCGAGGAGCTGCGCGGTGGCTAAAGGCCCTAGGCAGCTCCTCCTCGAGCACGCGGACGAGCGCGACCTGACGAAGCTCTCCGAGTACGAGGCCGTGGGCGGCTATGAGTCGCTCCGCAAGGCACTCGACATGGAGCCCGGCGCGATCGTCGAGGAGCTCCTCGCATCGAACATCCGCGGCCGTGGCGGTGCCGGGTTCCCGATGGGGCGCAAGGCGAGCTTCCTCCCGAAACCCGACCAGGCGACCAAGCCCATCTACCTCACGGTCAACGCGGACGAGTCCGAGCCAGGAACTTTCAAGGACCGCGAGATCATGTTCCGCGTCCCCCATGCGCTGATCGAGGGCGCGGTGATCACCTGTTACGCGATCGGCGCGGAAACGGCATTCATCTACCTCCGCGGCGAGTACTACACGGAGTTCGAGATCATGCGCGCCGCGCTCGAGGAGGCCCAGAAGGCCGGGTACGTGGGAGCTGCCGTGGCCGGTTCCGGCGCCTCCGTCACGATCGTCATCCACCGCGGCGCCGGCGCATACATCTGCGGCGAGGAGACCGCCCTGCTCGAATCCCTCGAGGGGAAGCGCGGCCAGCCGCGCTCGAAGCCGCCGTTCCCCGCTATCTCCGGCGTCTACGCCTCCCCGACGCTGATCAACAACGTCGAGACGGTTGCGACGGTCCCCGACATCATCGAGCTGGGCGGCGCGGAATACGCGAAGCTCGGTGTCGAAAATTCCGCCGGCACACGAGTCTTCTCGCTGTCCGGCAATGTTGTCCGTGGCGGCAACTACGAGCTCGAGCTCGGCACACCGCTCCGGTCGCTCATCTACGACATCGGCGGTGGGATTCCGGACGGGCGAGAGCTGAAGGCGGTCATCCCCGGCGGTTCGTCGGTCCCGGTCCTCGCAGCGAACGAGGTGGACGCGCCACTCGACTTCGACTCGATGGCGAACCTCGGGACGTTCCTCGGCTCGGGCGCCGTGATCGTCATTGACGACCGCGCGTGCATGGTGCAGCTGGGTCTGCGCGTCGCGCAGTTCTACATGCACGAGTCGTGCGGCAAGTGCACGCCGTGCCGCGAGGGGACGCGCTGGATGGTGCAGATCCTGAAAAAGCTCGAAGAGGGCCGGGCCGAGCAGGGCGAGCTCGACCTGCTCCTCAACGTCTGCGACCGAATTCTCGGGAACTGCCTTTGCCCGCTCGGTGACGCGGCGGCGATGCCGGTCGCGAGCTACGTCGCCAAGTTTCGCGACGAGTACCAGCGCCACATCGAAGAGGGCGGGTGCCCCTTCGGCGCCGAGTCGTCGCTCGCGGGTGTCATGGCACCGGTCGACCAGCACCACGCGCACATGCGCTCTCAGATCGAAGTTCCGGTGCATGAGTTTGCGTGAGCTCGCCGGCAAAACGGCTACCGCCGCTATGGCTTACTCGCGCGCGGGTAATTCGGGTCCCGTCCCGCCCCCCTACCCGGCTTCGATTCTATTTTCAAAAAGCGCGCGCGTGCCGCGCGAAACGAGCCTGGTTGCGCACGACCGCGTCACGAAACTCTGCGGGCCTGGAGCCGGCACGTGAGCACGCCCGAGCTCGTGACCGTCACCGTCGACGACCGCGAGATCCGGATCCCGAAGGGGACCGGGTTGATCGAGACCGCGCTCGCGTGCGGGGTCGAGATCCCTGTGTTCTGCTACGAGCCGCGCCTCGGCGCGCCTGTCGGCGCCTGCCGCATGTGCCTCTGCGAGGTCGAAGGGATGCCCAAGCTCCAGGCGGCGTGCACGATGACGGCGCAGGATGCGCTCGTCCTGCGCACGGCGCAAACGAGCGAGAAGGCGGCCGAGGGACAGCGCGCGATCCTCGAGTTCATCCTCCTGAACCATCCGCTCGACTGCCCTGATTGCGACAAGGGCGGCGAATGTCCGCTCCAGGACCTCACCTTCCGCTGGGGCCCCGGAAACACGCGCATGCACTTTCCCAAGCGGACCTTCGACAAGCCGATCCCGATCTCGCCCGTGATCTCGCTCGACCGCGAGCGCTGCATCCTCTGCTACCGCTGCACGCGCTTCTCCGAAGGCGTCGCCGAGGACATGCAGCTCGTCGCGCGAAACCGCGGCGCGCAGTCGATCATCGCCACGTTCGAGGACGAGCCGTACCGCGCGCACTTCTCGGGAAACGTGACGGAGCTTTGCCCCGTCGGAGCGCTCCTACCCGCGACGTACCGCTTTCGCGCGCGGCCGTGGGAGATCGACAACGTCCCGACCGTCTGCGGGCTCTGCCCGGTCGGCTGCAACGTCTGGGCGACGACGCGCGAGGGGAAGGTCGCCCGGATCCTCTCGCGTAATCACCCCGAGGTCGACGACGGCTGGCTCTGCGACAAGGGCCGCTTCACGTTCGACCACCTGCGCGCCGACGATCGGATCAAGCAGCCGCTCAAGCGCGTTCGCCGGCGAGGCTTCGATCCGGTTGCCTGGGAGGAGGCCGCCGAGGAGGCGGCCCGCGGGCTCGGAGAGGCCGAGGGCTCCGTCGTCGTCGCCTTCTCCGGCGGAGAGACGAACGAGCAGGCCGGTGCTCTCGCCCGGCTCGCTCGCCAGGGCCTCGGGTCGAATGCGGCGATCGTGCCGGACGATCTCGACCCCGCGGTCGACGGCTTCCGCGCTCCGCTCGCCGCGATCCGCGACGCCGAGGTCTGCGTCGTCCTCGGAGACGAGCCCGTCGTCGACCGCGCCCCCGTGGTCGACCTTTGGCTGAGAGCCGCCCGGCGCGCCGGAGCCGACGTCATCACGATCCATCCGGCGGGCAGCATCGGCGTGTCGCCGGGCTCGGCCGCGCACGTCGCCCGATCGCTCGCCGAGCCCGGAACCGCTCCCCCGGAGTTCCGCGAGCTCGCCGACCAACTACGGGACACCCAGCGCGTCGCGCTCGTCTGGTCGGGTGACGATCACGACCGTGGGCGCCGCGCGGCCGCTCTTGCCGCAGCGCTCGGTCTGGGCGAGGGCTCCGGGCTCTACGTTCTCCCCCGGACGCCAAACGGCCGCGGGGTTTCGAGCGCCTGGCGCGCTGCGGGCGAAGGACGAGGAGAGGAGCCGCCCGAGGACGGCGAGATCGGCGCGCTGATCGTCTCGGGAGACGAGGCGGGCTATGACCCCCGCGTCGCGCGCCTGTCCGAGCGCGCGCGCTTCGTCCTGACGACGGCGATGTTCATGGGCGACCACACGCTCTGGTCGCACCTCGTCCTGCCTGGAACGAGCTACCTCGAACGCGACGGAACCGTCGTCAACCTCGAGGGCCGCGCCCAGCGCCAGCGCCGCGCCGTCGACCCGCCGTTTCCCGACGAGCTCGAGTTCTTCGCGGAAGTCGGCGAGCGTCTTGGCCTGCCGGTCAGCCCCCGGCCCGACGAGCCTTCGCCGGCCCTGCAGGCCGAGCTGCCGCCAAGGAGCCGGCCGGGGGCGCTTTCCGAGCCCGCCCCTCCGCCTTCGCCAAATGGGACCGGCCCCGGCCTCGAGCTCGTGACCTACCGGTCGCTCTTCAGCGGGCCCGGAGTCGAGCGCGTCGAGCCACTCGCCTTCCAGCGGCCACGCGCAGAGCTCGAGCTCTCGTTCGCCGACGCGGACGATCGCGGGATCTCGACCGGCGACGCCGTGCTCGTCGTCGGCGCGGACGGTGTCGGCCGCGAGTTGACCGCGCGCGTAAATCGCCGCCTACGCGCGGGCGTCGTTCGGGTGGCGGACGAGCACGCAGACGGCTTCGCCCGCCACGTCGAGGTCGGAAAGGTCTAGCCGTGCCGGTGCCGATCCCGCTCGCGCAGGAGCTGAACCAGCCGTGGTGGATCCACGTGATCAAGGCAGCGATCGTGGCCAACATCGTTCTCGGCGCGTTCGCGTACCTGACGTGGGTCGAGCGGAAGATCCTCGCGCGCATGCAGCTTCGCTACGGGCCGAACCGGACCGGCCCGTTCGGCCTCCTCCAGCCGATCGCCGACCTGATCAAGCTTCTGCGCAAGGCGAGCTTCTTCCCGGCGGCGGCCGTCGACATCCTCTACCTGGCCGCCCCCGCAGTCGCCGGCTTCACGGCCCTC
>JACCYG010000133.1 GCA_013696595.1 Actinomycetota bacterium
CCACTGCGCCGTCCCGCCTCGCGTACACTCGCGCGGATGCAGCCGGCGACCGCTGTGCACCACGAGAAGAGCCGCCGGATCCTTCGAGCGGCGATCGCTGTCTTCGCGCGCAACGGCTACCACGCGAGCAAGGTGGGTGACGTCGCGACCGAGGCCGGTGTCGCCTACGGCCTCGTCTATCACTACTTCGGCTCGAAGGAGCAGTTGCTCGAGACGATCTTCCGACGCACCTGGAGGAACATGCTCGAGCAGGTCGAGGAGGTCGAGCGCTCGGAGGCGCCGCTGCGGGAGCAGATCCGCGCAATCGCCCGGATCGTGCTCGGGGGGTGGCAGGTCGATCCGGAGCTGATCCGCGTCCTGATCCGGGAGGTTGCGCGCGGCCCTCAGCTCCAGCACGAGGTCGATGAGATCCAGCTCGCCTTCGCCGCGCTCGAGCGCGTCCTCACTCGCGGGCAGGAGCGCGGTCAGCTTCGAGCCGAGCTGGAGCCTCGGCTGGCGGCCTGGATTCTCTACGGCGCGCTCGAGGAGATCCTCACCGGTTGGGTCTTCGGCAGCCTCGCCGCGACTGACGAGGACGTCGCTCGCGCCGAGGAGTCCGTCGTCGCCGTGCTTTCCGACGGTCTCTGCACCTAGTCGAACGCGCCACGTCGATAGGTCGTGCCGGAGGGATATCGATCGGGGCGCGGAGTCAGTCTCGATTGATTTATCAGTCAATCGAACCGGTAACGAGGTTGGTTTAGAGGCTGAAATAGCGCGGTAGGAAGCGCCGGTTCATTCGATTGGAATGCGGCCTGTTCATTCGACCCGAACTGGAGTCCTGATGAGGCTACGACTTCTGCTACTCGTCCTCGTCGAACGAGCTCCTTCACGTGCGCCACAACGAGAACGTCCTCGCTGGACCGCCCGCGAAGTTGGCTTTCGATCACCTCGCCCGCGACGACCGTCTTACCCAGGCCCGTCGCGAGGATGACGAGCGCACGACCCTCCGACTCGAGCCCAGCGCTCGCGGCGTCGATCGCGTTTCGCTGGTAGCTGAAGGCGCGGCGGACGTAGGCGAACCGCGCCTCGCGGTCGATGTCGCGGTATTCGAGCGCGATCCACTCGCCCGGGCGCAGACCGGTGGCGGTGGCGAAGATCACTATCGGGCCGAACCGAGACCGAGCCTCTCGGCGATCGCGTCAAGCTCGGCCCATGACTCGAACGGGCGCTTCTCTGTCCGCCGCCGCTGTGGGTTTTCGACGCCTTGCTTGGCCGGATTGACGTCGAGCATTAACGCGCTATCGCTCTATTCATGCAGGTCTGCGGGACCTCCACGCTGATTTGCGCACGATTGCATAGGCTCGATTTCGAGCGTTTGCTGCCCTTCTGCTGCCCAGACGCGACGTCGCTGAGTCGAGAGTGATAGCCGCCGTCGGTCATGCCCTGACGGCCTCCTGGCGTAATCGTGGTCGGCGGGAACGGGCGCGCACGCTAGACCGTTAAGAGATAGCGCGCCGCGGCCTCGTGGCGAGAGCACGCTCGCCCAGCCGAGAGGCCGAGAGTTGCCACGGGGCTTGTAGGGTCGGCGGGAAGGCCAGTGGAAACGCGACTGAGGCTCACGCGGCAGCAGATTCTGGCGTTCCGACGGCGGGTCGGTGCGCTCGACGAGCGAATGCCGGAGGGCTCGGAGTCGCTGCGGCGGGCCGCGTGGGCTGGCTTACAGGACAGCATGCCGAGAGCCGCGCTACTCTCGCTGCACGCGCGGGTGGAGGGGGTTGAGTCGTCGACGTGGGAGGACCCGTCGCTCGCCCAGCTCTGGGGGCCTCGCTACAGCACATACGTCGTCCCCAAGCCCGACTTCGCGCTGTTCTCCTTGGGGAGGCATCCCGACAACGTCAAGAGCCGCCTGCGGGCTGAGCGCATCGCCGCGCAGCTGCACGCCCATCTCGACGGCGCGCGCATGACGGACGGGGAGGTGGGGCGCGCGCTCGGCGTTAACCCGAACGCGTTCAGGTACGCCGCAACGACGGGCACGGTCGCCATTCGCTGGGATGGCGCACGAGCGCCGACCGTCCGGACCATCGCCGCCGCGGAGATCGACCCGGCCCACGCGTGCCGCGGGCTCGCTCGACGTTACCTCCACATCTTCGGGCCGACCACGGCTGACGGGTTCGCCCGGTGGGCAGGGATCTCGCGACGCGCGGCCGCCACCGCGTTCGCCTCGCTCGAAGGATCGCTTCTGGCGGTCCGAACGCCACTCGGCGACGAGTGGCTGCTCACAGACGACGAGCCGGCCATTCGCGCCACCGAGACGGCTCCCGCGCCCGCGCGCCTGCTGCCGAGCGGCGACTCCTACTTCCTGCTCGACGGAGGAGAGCGGGAGCTTCTTATCCCACGTGCGGATCAGCGACAGCGGCTCTGGACGCCCCGCGTGTGGCCAGGAGCACTTCTGGTCGAAGGCGAGATCCGCGGAACCTGGAGACGGTCGCACCACACCGTGCGGATCGACGCCTGGACGCGCCTCGCGCGTGCGACGCGCGACGCAATCGAGGCCGAGGCCAGCGTGCTACCGCTTCCAGGCGTCGAGCGACGTATCGAGGTGGTTTGGAACACGTGAGCCGCGTGCGCCGCGCTCTCGTCGCCGCCTAGCCATTGAGGCAGCGTGCGAGCGAAGTCGTCTAGGCAGCCTGGGCGGCGGTACTTTTCAGAACGGCATCAAGTTCGGATCGCGAGGTGATTCGGAGCTTCGAGTAAATCCGATACAAGTGCGAGCCAATGGTTCGGTGCGAGAGGTAGAGCTTTTGGCCAATCTCGCGGTTGGACAGCCCCTGCGCCGCCATCTGAGCGACTTGGAGCTCTTGCGCCGTTAGTTGCTCAAGGACGCCAGGTTCGCGACGGCGGCTGGTTTCGCCGGTCGCTCGCAGCCTGGCGCGCCCTCTCGTCCGCAGCCGCACCCAGCGGGTTCTTCCGATCTGGTCTTTCATTATCGGCTTCATCCGACGT
>JACCYG010000141.1 GCA_013696595.1 Actinomycetota bacterium
CGAGCCTTCGGTCGTCGCGATCGATCAACGCACCGGTGAGGTGCACGCGGTCGGGGTCGAGGCCAAGCGCATGCTCGGCCGCACGCCGGGGACGATCGCCGCGATCCGACCGCTCAAGGACGGCGTCATCGCCGACTTCGACGTCACCGAGCAGATGCTCCGTCACTTCATCCAGAAGGTGCACCACAATCGCTTCGCGCACCCGCGCGTCGTCGTCTGCGTGCCGAGCGGGGTCACCGGCGTCGAGAAGCGCGCGGTCGAGGAGGCGACGCTCAGCGCCGGCGCGCGCCAGGCCTACCTGATCGAGGAGCCGATGGCGGCAGCGATCGGCGCGGGCCTTCCTGTCTCCGAGCCGACCGGGAACATGATCGTCGACATCGGCGGCGGCACGACCGAGGTTGCCGTCATCTCCCTCGGAGGCATCGTCGTCTCGCAGTCCATCCGCGTCGGCGGCGACGAGATGGACGAAGCGATCATGAGTCACATCAAGAAGGAGTACAAGCTCCTGATCGGCCAGCAGACCGCCGAGGAATTGAAGCTCGAGATCGGTTCGGCGTGGGAGCTCCGAGAAGAAGTGCGCGCTGAGGTGAGAGGACGCGACATGTTGACCGGCCTTCCGAAGACCATCGTGATCACGTCGGAAGAGGTCCGAAGAGCGCTCGACGAGCCCGTCGGCCAGATCCTCGACGCAATCAAGTCGACGCTCGACAAGACGCCCCCCGAGCTCGCGGCCGACATCATGGACCGCGGGATCGTGCTTGCCGGAGGCGGCGCGCTTCTCTCCGGGCTCGACGTGCGGTTGCGCGAGGAGACGCTCATGCCGGTGCACCTGGCCGACTCGCCGCTCACATGCGTGGCCGTAGGCTCCGGGCGGAGCCTCGAGGAGTTCGAGGTCCTTCACCGGTCGGCGAAAGCCCGCCAGCGAAACGGCCGCGGGCGCCGGTAGGCGCTCGAACTCTCCGGGCTTCCCTTTAAACTACTGGCCCCGTGCCTCGGCAACGCACAGCACGGCTGCCTGTCCTCAGTCGCTCAGCGCCCCGCTCCGAAGTCTCGCGCGCGCGAGGCGGAGGCCCCATCAAGGCGCGCATCGTCGCGCTTGTGCTGGTTCTGCTCTCGGTCGCGCTGATCACGATCTACTTCCGGGAGTCCTCCGGAGGCGCTTTGCATGGAGCGCAGAGGATCGGTGTCAGCGTTCTCGCGCCCTTCGAGATCGCCGCCGAGCGGGTTGCCCGGCCTTTCCGCGATGCCTACGGCTACGTCTCGGACCTCGTCGGCGCGAAGGAGGAGAACGCAGAGCTTCGCGCGGAGATCGAAGAGCTTCGCCGGCAGGTGGTCGAGAACGAGACGGCGGCGCAGGAGAACGACGAGCTGCGCAAGACGCTCAACTACGTCGAGGGCCCACGGTTCCCCGACGAGTTCAACCCGGTCGTTGCTCAGGTGATCGTGCGGCCGCAGGACGTGTATCGGCAGGAGATCGTCGTGGCGGCCGGCTCCAATGACGGGATCGGACGGGACGATCCCGTCGTCACCGAAGAGGGCCTCGTGGGGACGGTTATGGAGGTGACGGGGAACGCGGCGAAGGTCCGTCTCTTGACCGACCAGCAGAGCGCCGCGTCGGCTCTCGTCCTCCAGACTCAGGCGGCGGGGATCGTCGTGCACGGAACCAGCGTCAACTCGCTCATCCTCGACCGCGTTCCCAAGGACCAGCTGGTCGAGGAGGGGAACATCGTCGTCACCGCGGGCTCGAGGGCCGGGAAGTACGAGTCGCTCTACCCGCGTGGGATCGCAATCGGAATCGTGACGGCCGTCAGCCAGCGGGACGTCGACTTCTACAAGCGGATCCAGATCGCGCCGCTCGTCGACTTCGACTCCCTCGAAGAGGTCGTCGTGCTCGTCGCAAAGGCACGGAAGTGACGGCAGCCGACCTCGCCAAGGCGGCCGGCCTTTTCCTCTTCGCGGCGCTCCTGCAGGTGACGCTCGTCACGTCGGTCAACGTCGCGAGCGGGCATCCGGACCTCGTGCTCGTCCTGCTCGTGTCGATCGCGCTGCTGCGCGGACCGATCCTCGGAGCGGTCTCGGGCTTCTGGGCCGGCCTCGTCCTCGACGTCGCCGCGCTCCAGACGCTCGGCCTTTCGTCTTTGCTCTTGACGTTCATCGGGTACTGGGCCGGGCGGTTCGGCGAGGCGACGAGCCGTCGCTCGCCGCATCCGCCGCTCGTCGCGGTCGCGCTCGCGACGGTCGTCGTGATCGTCGGAGCGGCCGTCCTCCACTTCATGCTCGGCGACACGGTTCCGCTGTCCCACGTCCTCGGGCCGGTCCTCCTTCCGAGCCTCGCCCTGAACTCGCTCCTCGCGTATCCGCTCTATCGACTGTCCGGCCGCCTTTTCCAGGCTCCCGTTCCGGAGCGAAGAGAGGCGGTG
This sequence comes from Actinomycetota bacterium, assembly GCA_013696595.1. Classification (GTDB taxonomy): domain Bacteria; phylum Actinomycetota; class Thermoleophilia; order Gaiellales; family Gaiellaceae; genus JACCYG01. Next base: position 2,421 of record JACCYG010000141.1, read on the forward strand.
CTCCTTGTCTAGCCTTCCCGGCTTCCTGCCTCCGGACCCGCGCGTCGAGGAGCCGTACCGCGTCACGCCGCAGATGGCAATCCGGATCGCGATCCTGGGAATCGTCGCGATCGCGCTCTTCGCCGCGCTCTTCTTCCGCCTCTGGGCGCTCCAGATCATCTCCGGCGAGCGCTACCTCGAGGAGGCGAAGAACAACCAGATACGCACGTTCCGCGCTCCGGCGCAGCGCGGCACGATCGCCGATCGCGACGGCGCCCTCCTCGTCTCGAACGTCCCCGGCACGATCGTCCAGCTTTGGCCCGCCGCGCTCGCCGAGATGCCCGACGCCGAACGGGCCTCGATGCTTCGCCGCCTTTCCAATGTCCTCGACGTCCCGCTCGCCGACATACGTGCCGACCTCCGTCGCCGCGCGAACGACCCGCTGACGCCCGTGACGGTGAAGGAGGGCGTCGGTGACCCGAAGGTCAAGTACCTCCTCGAGCACCAGGCGCGCTTCCCCGGTGTCCAGGTGGCGCAGACGCAGCTTCGCAACTACGAGGAGGGCGCGTTCGCCGCCCAGATCCTCGGCTACGTGGGCGAGATCACGCCCGAGCAGCTCGCCGAGCGGAGGGAGAAGGGCTACGCCTCGGGCGACCGCATCGGCCAGGCCGGCGTCG
>JACCYG010000152.1 GCA_013696595.1 Actinomycetota bacterium
GTGCGAGACGTCGAAGATCCCCGCGCCCCGTCGTACCGCCAGATGCTCGTCGGAGATCGACGTGTACTGCACCGGCATCTCCCAGCCGGCGAATGGGACGAGACGCGCGCCGAGAGCGGCGTGGCGCTCGTAGAGCGGCGTCCGGCGGAGCGTCTGCACGGGGTCGCAATCCTAGTACGACGTACCTCGCAGGGCACGGGACGCGTTGAACCAGCGTGGGAGAGGACACGCGGCGAATCGCGGAGACGAGTCGCTCTACCGCGAGGTGAACGAGCGAATCGCCGAGACGGCCGAGCGCTTCGAGAGCGGCAGCGCCGAGTTCTATTGCGAGTGCGCGGACCCGGCGTGCACGGAGTGGGTCGAGGCGACGCTGCCGTCCTACGAGGACGTTCGCTCGGAAAGCACGCAATTCATCCTCGCTCCGGGCCACGCTCTCCCCGAGGTCGAGGAAGTGGTCGAGCGACACGAGGGGTTCAACGTCGTCGAGAAGGTCGAACCGACACTCGCGGCGATTTTGACCCACCTCGACCCGCGCGCCGAGCCGGCGTAACGTCCACGCGGGACTGCCAGGGCTCAGGCGGGCGTGAGGCGCTTGTCGAGCGGCGCGAGCTTCGCCGTGAAGTGGCGCAGGACGGGCGCCTCCTCCACCATCTCGAACCCGCCGAGCGATTCTGCGTCGGCGAGCGTAGCCGCCATCGCGTCGCCTGCCTGCTCGAGCTGGCGCGACGTGTAGACGCGACGAGGGACTGCGAGTCGTACGAGTTCGAGCGGCGGGTGGCGGTTCTCGCCCGTCAGTGGGTCGCGCCCGGCCATCACCGACCCGATCTCCGCCCCGCGTACCCCACCGGCGAGATAGAGCGAGCACGCTAGCGCCCACCCTGGAAACTGCTCCGCCGGGATGTGCGGGACCGTAGCGCCGGCGTCGACGTAGACGGCGTGCCCTCCGACCGGCTCGACCACCGACGCACCCGCCTCGACGAGGAGGTGCCCGACGTAGGCGACCTGCTGGATGCGGTAGCGCAGGTAGCTCTCCTCGAGAACCTCGCGCAACCCGACCGCGATCACCTCGAGGTCGCGCCCCGCAAGCCCGCCGTATGTCGGGAAGCCCTCTGAGACGACCCCACGCGCCTGCAGGCGGTGAAAGAACTCCTCGTCCTCGCCAACGGCGACGAACCCTCCGATGTTCGCGATCGCATCCTTCTTCGCACTCATGAGAACGGCGTCCGCGTCGGCCATCATCTCGTGCACGATCTCGCCGAGCGGCGTCTTGCCGTAGCCGGCCTCACGCTCGCGGACGAACCACGCGTTCTCGGCGAACCGGGCGATGTCGAGGACGAGCTTCTTCCCGCGCTCCCGGGTGACGGCCGCGACCTCGCGAATATTGGCAAGCGACACCGGCTGGCCCCCACCCGCGTTGTTCGTGATCGTGAGCATCACGATCGAGACCGTGTCTCCATCCTCGCCGTCCAGGAGCTCGACGAGCCGCTCCACGTCCATGTTCCCCTTGAACGGGGCGTCGAGAGCCGGATCGAGCGCCTCCGGGACGGGGAGGTCGAGGGCCACCCCGCCGCGGATCTCGATGTGAGCCCGCGTCGTGTCGAAATGGGCGTTGGAAGGGACGATCTCGCCCGGATCGATCACGGCGCCGAAGAAGACCCCCTCGGCGCCCCGTCCCTGGTGGGCCGGGACGACGAATGGGAAGCCGAGCACGTCCTTCACCGTCTCCCGAAACCGTTCGAAGCTCTGTGAGCCCGCGTAGGACTCATCGCCGAGCATGAGCGCCGCCCATTGGGTCTGGCTCATCGCACCTGTGCCCGAGTCGGTCAGAAGATCGAGCTCGACGTCGCGCGCGGCGACCTGGAAGAGGTTCCAGCCGGCGCGCGCAAGCGCTTCCTCGCGCTCCGCTCGGGTCGTGAGCCGGACCGGCTCGACCATCTTGATCCGAAACGGCTCTCTCGGCGCCCGCATGAAGTGGTTTCTACAACGTCGGCGCGGTGCTCGCCGATCGTGCGAAGGCGCCTACGGCTCGCGGAGGAAGGACGGCACTTCCAGAACGTCGGAGGGAAGCTCGAACTCGCGCCGGGCCAGCTCCGGGATCTGCTCGTCGCGTAGCTCGCTGCGGATCCGCCGTTCACGCCGGAAGCGGGCGTCGAAACCGGTGGCGATGACCGTGACACGCACCTGCCCGGCGAGGTTCTCGTCGATCACGGCGCCGAAGATGACGTTCGCGTTCTGGTCCGCTGCGCCGGTGACGACCTCCGCCGCCTCGTTCACCTCGAAGAGACCGATGTCGGAGCCGCCGCTGATGTTGAGCAGGATCCCGGTTGCACCTTCGATCGAGGCCTCGAGCAGGGGCGACGAGACCGCCGCGCGCGCAGCCTCGGCGGCGCGGTTCGGCCCGTCCGCCTCGCCGATCCCCATTAGGGCCGAGCCGGCGTCGCGCATGATCGTCCGGACGTCCGCGAAATCCAGGTTCACGAGACCGGGAACCGTGATCAGGTCCGTGATCCCCTGGACGCCCTGGCGAAGCACGTCGTCCGCCATGCGAAACGCGTCCATGACCGAGGTTTCCTTCTCGACGATCTGGAGGAGCCGGTCGTTCGGAATGACGATGAGCGTGTCGACCTTGTCGCCGAGCTCGGCGATTCCGTCCTCGGCCTGTCTTGAGCGCTTCCGACCCTCGAACGTGAACGGCCGCGTGACGACGCCGACCGTCAACGCACCAAGCTCCTGGGCGATCTCGGCGACCACGGGTGCGCCGCCGGTCCCCGTGCCGCCGCCCTCACCCACGGTGACGAACACCATGTCCGAGCCCTTCAGCACCTCCTTGATCTCGTCGCGGCTTTCCGTCGCAGCGCGGAACCCGACCTCCGGGTCGGCGCCGGCGCCGAGACCCCGGGTGGCGACCGCGCCGATGTGGAGCTTGGCGTCCGCATCACACATGAGGAGCGCTTGGGCGTCCGTGTTCACCGCCACGAACTCGACGCCCTTCAGACCGGCGTCGACCATGCGGTTGACCGCGTTCGAGCCGCCGCCGCCGATGCCGACGACTTTGAGGACTGCCAGGTAGCTTCCGGTTTGATCGCGCATCGTTGAACCTCGACTTGAGCTTCGGACGAGCCTACGCGGCCCGCGAGCGTCTGTCAATCGCCTGCTTTGCAGGTGTTTCTACCAAGAACTCTCAACCCTCACTTTCGAGTTGAGACTTTGCGGCCGCGACGGGACGCTGCGGTAGAGCGACGTCCAGGTACGCGAGCGTCCGCCTCTCGTCTTCCGGAAGGGACCTGAGGACCGCCGCGGCAGCGGCAATCTTCCGCCGTAGATCGGCGGGTGGACCGAGTTCGAGCGCCACGTTCCCCTCGAGCACAGCGGTCACGGCGCCGTCCGCCGCGCGAACCGATTCGACGGCGAGGGGAAACCGTCTGGGGAGAGCGCGGAGCGTGGTCACTGCCACCTGTGCGTCACGGTCGGTGAGGGAGAGGCCCGGCCGCAGCGACACCGTCTCCGCGAGGCGAATGCGCGGAAGGCCGATCGAGTCCTCCCATTCGAGCTCGCGGATCACGGTGCCGGTCTCGGCTATCACCCAGGCCTGCCTCCCACGCCGCACGACCGCGAGCGGGCGTTCCGCTTCGACCAGAACGGTCAACTCGTGGGGGAAGGCCCGATCGACCCGCGCCGTTCGGACGGAGGGAAGAGCCGCGATGCGGCGCTCGACGTCCTCGGAATCGAGGGCGACGAGACTGGTCCCGAGGACGTCCTCGAGCGACGCCTGCACCTCGCGGCCAACCGTCGGCGGCCCGCCGGAGATCGTCACCGTCCGAACGGCGAAGACGCGGCTCTCTCGGGCCACGGCGTACGCGGCGCCGAGCAGCACCAGGATCCCCGCGAAGGTCAGGAGCTCCCGACGTGTGGGCGTGCGCGGCGAGGGGAGCGAAGGCAGGCGAAACGAAGGCAGCGGCAGGCCGGACCGAAACGACGGCGCGCGCCCGAGGGCGAGTACAAGGCGCCTCCCCATGGGCGACGAGTTCGCCGCTCGCACGGCCGCTCCTACCGGCGCTCAGTCGAGCGGCGGTATCTCGATCGGCCCCAGAAGCTGCACCTCGGGCTCGAGGAAGACGCCGAACTCCGCGCGCGCGCGGCGTCGGGCCTCGGCGATGAGCGCGATCGCATCGGCTGATCGCGCGCCCCCGTCGTTCTCGATGAAGTTCGCGTGCTTCGGGGAGATCCGCGCGCCCCCGATCGCGTGCCCGCGTAGCCCGCACGCCTCGAGCATCCGCCCGGCCGTCAGCTCGTGCTCGGGGTTCTTGAAGACGCTTCCGAACGTTCGCTTGTTCGTCGGCTGCGCGGCCTTCCGCCTCGTCTGCATATCGGCGACCGTGACCTTGATCTCGTCGACCGGGCGGGCCTCGAGTCGAAACTCCGCCAGCGCGACGACCTGGCCGGGCGCCAAGCCCGACCGGCGATACCGGAGGCCGAGCTCCCCCGGAGTCAGCCAGCGCGCTCCCTTCGCATCGGCGACGAGCGCGCGGTCGAGGACACTCGAGACGTCGCCGCCATAGGCCCCCGCGTTCATCCACACGCCGCCTCCCACCGTCCCCGGGATCGCGCACACGAACTCGATCCCGCCGAGCCCGACCGCACGCGCACGGTGCAGGCAGACAGCGAGCGGCGCGCCGCCTCCGGCCACGAGCCTGCCGTCGTCGGCCTCCGCCGACGCGAGCTCCCCGGCGAGCTTGAGCGCGAGCCCCTCGAACCCCTCGTCGGCCGCGAGAAGATTCGACCCGAGCCCGACCGGCGCGACGGGAAGATCGTGCTCGGCCGCCCAGCCCAGAAGGACCACGAGCTCGTCCACACTCGTCGGGGTAGCGAGCCACCGTGCGGGCCCGCCCGTGCCGAGCGTCGTGTACCTGGAGAGCGCGACCCGCTCCTTCACGCCGCGAGCCTCTCGAGAATGAGCGGGACGGCACGATCGACATCGCCCGCGCCGATCGTGAGGACGATGTCGCCACGGCGGGCCTGCGCGGCGGTCACGGCGGCCGCAGCTTCCAGGGCCGGCGCCCATCCAATAGGCATCCCGGGCCGCAGCTCGCACAGGCGGTCGACGAGAAGCTTCCCCGTCACGCCCGGAAGCGGTTCCTCCCGCGCGGGGTAGATCTCCGTGACGCAGGCGGCGTCCGCGTGAGCGAGCGCGTCAGCGAGCTCGCGCTCGAGGTAAGCGGTGCGCGAGTAGAGGTGCGGCTGAAAGAGGACGACGATGCGGCCGCCGCTTGCCAGGTCGCGCGCCGCCGCGAGCGTCGCCTCGATCTCGGCCGGGTGGTGCGCGTAGTCGTCCACAACGAGGACGCCGTTCGCCTCGCCGCGCGCCTCGAGGCGTCTTCCCGCTCCGCGGAACCCGGCGAGCACGCGCTCGGCGTCCCGGCGGGCCACTCCCGCAAGCTCGAGGGCGGCGAGCGCGCACGCCGCGTTGCGACGATTGTGCTCGCCGGGAACGGAGAGCTCGAGATCCACGGGCTCGAGCTCGTCCCCGCGAACGACCGCAGCCGCGGGCAGTGACCGGAGCCAACCGGCGAAGAGCTCTTCGACCTCGGCACGCGACGCGAAGGTCGTGTGGTGATCGAGGTCGACGTTTGTGATGACGGCGATCTCCGCCGAGAGGGAGGCGATCGTCCGGTCCGACTCGTCGCCTTCGACGACGAACCATCCACTTCCCGCGCGGGCGTGCCCGCCGAGCTGGGGGATCTCGCCGCCGATCGCGAACGACGGGTCCTCGCCGAGCCGGTCGAGGCAGAAGGCGACCATGCCCGCCGTCGTCGTCTTTCCGTGCGCACCTGCGACCACGATCGAGCGTGCAAGCCGTGTCAGCTCCCCGAGCAACTCGGCGCGACTCTTCCCCTCGATCCGCCCCGCATATGCCGTCGACACGACGACCTCGGCGCCCGCGGGAGGCGCGCCTGGCTCGGGGGCGACGGTCACGGGGATGTCCGCCGCACGGACGTGAACGAGATACGGCGTTTCGTTCCGATCCCAGCCGGAGACCTCCGCTCCCCACGCCCGGGCGAGGATCGCGTAGGCGGAGAGCCCCGCCCCGCCGATGCCTGCGAACCAGATTTTCCTACCGTCGAGCGGCGGCGAGGGCGATCACCTCCTCGGCGATCACGTCGGCCGCGTCAGGGCGGGCGAGCTCGCGCATCGCAGCGGCCATCCGCTCGAGCCGTGGCGGATCTCCGAGGAGCTCTTCGACAGTTCTTCGAAGATCGAGCTCCGTCTCGGGCACGACGAGAGCGCCGCCGCCTCGCTCGAAATAGCGGGCGTTCTTGGTCTGATGGTCGGCGGTCGCATGCGGGTATGGGACGAGGACGGCCGGCTTGCCAGCCGCGGCGACCTCCCAGACGGACCCCCCTGCGCGCGCGACGACGAGGTCGGCGGCCGTAAGCGCATCACCGATGTGGTCCGTGAAGGCGAGCAGGACGTAGCTGTCGCGCTTCACGCGGTCCCGGAGCCCGGCGTAGTGAGCGTGGCCGCAGAGGTGAAGGACGTTCGGGCCCTCTTCGGCGAAGGCCTCGAGCGCGGCTTCGTTCAGCCGGCGGGCGCCCTGGCTTCCGCCAAAGATGAGCACGACGGGGCCCGTCGAGCGAAGCCCTAGCCGCTTGCGCGCCTCGGTCGGTTCTGACACGCGTGCGCGAGCAGGGATCGCCCGGCCGACGACGCGGTACTTGCCGTCGTCTTCGACGCCGGCTAGAGGGAACGCGAGGAAGACCTTCTTCGTCAGCGGCGCGGCGAGCCGGTTGGCGAGGCCCAGGTGCGCGTCCGCCTCCGTGATAGCCGCGGGAATGCGAAGCATTGCGGCGGCGAGAACCATCGGCCCCGCCACGTAGCCTCCGGCCCCGAGCACGATGTCGGGACGCCGCCGGCGCAGGATCCTCACGCAAGAGACGGGCGCCCGGCCCGCAAGCGCAAGCGCGCGAAGAAGCGCCGGCCCTGCGCGGCGCGGAAGGCCGCTCACGCGAAAGGCGTCGAACTCGTAGCCCGCTTCACGAACGAGCTGCGCCTCGATGCGGTCAGGCGAGCCGGCGAACGTCACGCTGGCGCCGCGGCGCCTGAGCGCTTCGGCCACGGCGAGCGCGGGCAGAACGTGACCGGCTGTCCCTCCGGCCGCGATCAGGCATGCGACTGGTCGCTTCGACGGTTGACCCATTGACCGCGATGTTAAGGAGGATGCCGACGGCGCCGAGGGCGACCACGAGGCTCGAGCCGCCGTAGCTCACGAACGGCAGCGGTATCCCGGTTAGCGGAGCGAGGCCGAGCACCGCGCTCAGATTCACGAATGCCTGCCCGCAGATGAGGGCGGTGAGCCCCGCGGCGAGCACCTTCCCGAACGGGTCGCGGCAGCGAAGCGCCACGTTGAAGCCGGCATAGCCGAAGACCGCGAAGGCGGCGATGACGCCGAACGTGCCGAGGAGGCCGAGCTCCTCGCCGACGATCGCGAAGATCATGTCGGTCGTCGCCTCCGGGAGGTAGTAGATCTTCTGGACGCTCTCGCCGAGTCCCACCCCGAAGAGGCCGCCCGAGCCGAGGGCGATCATCGCCTGAATCGTCTGGAACCCCGTGTCGTCGGGATCGGCCCAGGGATCGAGGAACGCGAAGAAGCGCGCGCGGCGGTAGGGCTCGAGCCAGATCGCAGCGACCACCAGCGTGATCCCGATCGCGCCGGCGCCTGCCAGAGCGCGTAGCGGGGTTCCCGCGACCACGAGCATCGCGGCGACCATCACGCAGATCGCGGTCGCAGTGCCGAGATCAGGCTCGACGAGGATCAGAGCGCAGGCGGCAAGAACGACGAGCCCGATCGGCCGGCCGAGCTCCGCGAGCGAGCGCGGTGCGGGGCGGCGCACGAGGAGCGCAGCGAGCCAGAGCGCGAGGGCGAGCTTCGCGAGCTCGGACGGCTGGAAGTCGACGATCCCGAGCGAGAGCCACCGGCGTGCGCCGTTCACGGCGGTCCCGAGGGCGAGCACTGCGAGGAGAAGCGCGAAGCTCGCCACGAGGAGCGGACCTCCGGCACGGCGAAGCAACCGGAAGTCCACGCGCGACAGCACGGCGAGCGCGACCAGCCCGAGCACCGCGTAGATTGTCTGGCGCTTCAGGAAGTACGACGGATCGTCGGCGGCCACGGCCGCGCGCGCCGAGCTCGCGCTGTAGACCATGACGAGACCGAAGGCGACGAGCCCTAGCGTGATGAGGACGAGGAGGTGGAACTCCAGCTGGCCGCGACGCGTGCTCTCCCGGCTCACAGGCCCTCCACGAGCGCGCGGAAACGATCTCCCCGCTCCTCAAAGTCCCGGAACTGGTCGTAGCTCGCGCAGGCCGGTGAGAGGAGGACGACGTCGCCCGGCGACGCGTCCGCGAAGGCAGCGCGAACGGCCGTGGCGAGATCGCCCGAGGTGTCGAATTCGACGCCTTCCTCGCCGAGCGCCTCCGCGAGCTCGCCCGCGGCTTCACCGACGAGATAGGCCTTGGCGACGCCGCGCTCGCGCGCCGCTCGAGCGAGCGCCCCGAAGGGCGTGCCCTTGAGACTTCCGCCGAGGATGATACGAAGCCCGGGGGGATACGACGCGAGGGCGCACTCCGCCGCCTCGGGATTCGTCGCCTTCGAGTCGTTCACGAACGAGACGCCTGCGACCTCGCGCACGAGCTCGAGCCGATGCGCCACGCCGGGGAACGTGCGGAAGGCCTCGGCGATCGGGTCGTCGGGGATCCCGATCGCACGCGCAGCCACGGCGGCGGCCGCCGCGTTCTCACGGTTGTGCTCGCCGCGGATGAGCGGCTCGGCCGGGAGCTCGTCGTCGACGCCGAACTCGACGCGCCGGCCTGCACCCCTCACGTCCGGAAAACCGCGCGGGAGAACTGCCGTATCGTCCTCCTGCTGATTCTCGAAGATCCGAAGCTTCGCCTCCCGATACCGCTCGACCGTGCCGTGCCGGTCGAGGTGGTCGGGGGTCAGGTTGAGGAGGACGCCGACGCTCGGGCGGAAGCGCTCGATGTCCTCGAGCTGGAAGCTCGAGAGCTCGCAGACGAGCCACGTGTCCGCGGACACGTGGCCGTCGAGCCCGGTCAGAGGACGACCGACGTTGCCGGCGACGGCGACCGGGCGGTCTGCGGCGCGAAGGACGGCGCCCAGGAGCTCGGCCGTCGTCGTCTTGCCGTTCGTCCCCGTGACGCCGACGATCGGGTTCTCGAGCAGCCGGTAGCCGAGCTCGACCTCGCTCCAGACCCTGAGCCCGCGCGCCCGCGCGCCCGCGACGAGCGGAGCCTCGTTCGGAACTCCCGGGCTTTTCACGAGCAGGTCCACGTCGTCTAGGAGCGCGGGGTCCTCCGCGCCGAGGACGACTTCTACGCCAGCTTCGCGAAGCCTCCCCACGTCGAGCTCCTCGTTTCGGTCGACGGCTCGGACGTTCACCTGCCGCCGGGCGAGCGCGCGCGCGGCCGCTTCCCCGGACCGCGCGAGACCGAGAACGAGCACGCTGCGCGGCAGGTCGAGATCGGACATCATCGGACGCGGTGCGCGTCGCCGTTCTCTTCGACATCCACGGCAACCTCCCCGCCCTCGAGGCCGTCCTCGGTGAGATCGAGGGCGCGGACGTCGACCTCGTCGTCTGCGGCGGCGACGCGGTACCGGGACCTTTCCCGTGCGAGACGCTCTCTCTCCTCCGCGGCTTCGGGGCCGCCCTTCGCTACGTCCACGGAAACGGCGAGCGGAATGTGCTTCGAAGTGCTGAGGAGACGGCCTCCGAAGACCAGCTCGCCGCCCAGGCCCGCTGGTGCGCGGAGCAACTCTCTCCGGAGGAGCTCGCTTGCCTCGTCGCTCTTCCGGCCACGGTCACGCTCGCGGTCGACGGGCTCGGCGACGTCCTCTTCTGCCACGGCACGCCCCGAAGCGACGAGGAGATCGTCACGCTCGTTACGCCGGACGAGCGGTTGCGGGCGATCCTCGCGGGCGTGCGCGAGCCGGTCGTCGTCGCCGGTCATACGCACAGCCAGCTCGACCGCACGGTCGGCGCGACACGGTTCGTGAACGGCGGGAGCATCGGCATGCCGTACGAACACGAGCAAGGGGCGTACTGGGCGATCCTCGGCCCCGACCTCGAGCTCAGGCGGACCACCTACGACGCGCAGAGGGCCGCCGATCGCATCCGCGCAACCGGGTTCCCGGACGCGCCGCAGTTCGCCGAGGAGTACGTGCTCTCGTACTCGAGACCGGACGAGACCGCCCCGTTCTTCGAGGAGATGGCGGTGGAGCGGGACCGCGCCGCTCAGTCTGCGAACTCCGAGAAGTAGCGGTAGTAGAGAACGAACGCGCACGCGCAGAGGATCGACGCGGCGATCCAGAAGCGCACCATGATCCTCGTCTCGGACCAGGCCTTCATCTCGAAGTGGTGGTGAAGCGGCGCCATCAGCAGGATGCGCCGGCCGAGCCGCTTGAACGTGACGACTTGCAGGATGACGGACAGCGCTTCGATCACGAAGATGCCGCCGATGAGGAGGAGAAGGATCTCCGTCTTCGTGACGATCGCAAACGCGGCGAGCGCCCCACCGAGCCCCATCGAGCCCGTGTCGCCCATGAAGACCTGCGCAGGGAACGCGTTGTACCAGAGGAATCCGATCGAAGCTCCGATCAGGCTGGCCCCGAGGATGGCGAGATCGAGGTCCTCCTGGTCGGGCGAGCGCGCCCGGACGCTTACGAGGTACGCGACGACGCCCATCGCCGTGTAGGTGAGAAGCGCGATCGTCGCCGTCCCCGCGGCGAGCCCGTCGAGGCCGTCGGTCAGGTTCACGCTGTTCGACGCCCCCGCGATGATGACGAAGAGGAGGGCGTACCAGGCGTACGACAGCGGGACGTCCACGTCGGCGAGGGGGAGGTAGACGCTCGTCTTGTAGTCCGCGTCGTAGACGACGAGCGCGACCACGGCCGTGATCGCGGCGAGCATGAGGAGCTTCCACCGGCCGGGGAGGCCGAGCGAGCGACGGTGCGAGAGCTTGACCCAGTCGTCCACGAACCCGATCGCCGCGCAGCCGAGCGTGACGAAGAACGCCGTGAGTGCGGGGAGGGTCGGCTCCGCCTTCGTGAAGACGACAAACGGGATCGACATGGCGATCATGATCAGAAGACCGCCCATCGTCGGCGTCCCTTGCTTTACGACATGCCGCTCCGGCCCCTCCTCTCGGATGTGCTGGCCCAGCTCGTTCCGGCGAAGGAAATCGATGAACTTCGGCCCAGCCGCGATCGAGATGACCATGGCGACGATGCCGGCGAGCAGAACCTGGACCATGGCCTCTTAACGGCTCAACGCACCGGGACGACCGCGAGCGCTTCCGCAATCGCCTCGAGGCCCATCGCCCGCGATCCCTTGACGAGGACGCAGTCGCCCGGCCGAAGGAGGGACTGGGCCGCCGCGAGCCCCTCCTCCACGCTCGGCGCCCAGCGCGTCTCGGCCACGCCGCG
>JACCYG010000164.1 GCA_013696595.1 Actinomycetota bacterium
AGTTCAAGAAGGGCCTCGAGCAGCACCTCACGCAGACGCGGAGTCACATCGAGAACGTCGAGGAAGTCTTCGCGAAGGTCGGCGAGGAGGCGAAGTCAGAGGAATGCGTTGGCTTCGAGGGCTTGAAGAAGGAGCACGAGCAGCTCGTCGAGGAGTCCTCCGAGGACCTGATCGACCTTGTGGACACCGGCGCCGCCGCGCGCACGGAGCATTACGAGATCGCGGCCTACGAGGGTCTGATCACGATGGCGCGCCATCTGGGCGAGAAGGACGCCGTCCCGCTTCTCGAGGCGAACCTGAAGGACGAGAAGGAGACGCTCAAGCAGGTCGAGTCGATCTCGAAGCGGCTCGCGAGGGAGCAGGCGAAGGCGGAGGCGTAACGGCGCTCCGGTAGGGCCGGAGATATCAGGCCGCTACGCCGATTCCAGCCGCTGATCGGGTCCTCAGGGATCTGAATAACGGTGTTGCGCGGCCCGCGGTATATCTGCGGAGTTCCGCCGGGACTCCGACTCCCTGTGGAACCTGTCCCGAGGGCGGGCCTGCTGCAAGGCGGGCCCTTCCTCTCCCGGCCTACTTGGGCGGCAGCGACTCCGCGAACGCGGCGCCACGATCGACCCATTGACGCAGGCCGTCGTCCGTCCCGGTGCCTGCGCGCGCGACGAGCACCCACCCGGTCATCGGCCGGCCGGTCTTGTCGAACATCCGGACACCCGGCTCGTCGAGCGCACGCTCGCCCTCCTCCGGATCGAGCCGCACGATCAGGTCGTCGCCGCTCACTCCGGTCGCCATGTTCCCGGCGAGCATGAAGCCGATCCCGCCGAACATCTTCCGCTCGGTCAGGTTCGAGCGACCGGCCAGGGCGGAGCGAACCCGAGCCGCGAGCTCCTCGTCGTAGGCCATCAGGCGGCGACGGCGCCGGTGAGCGCGTCGTCGATCGCCTCGAGCGTGCCCTCCGTGAGCGTCACGCCCGACGCGGCCGCGTTCGCCTCGACCTGCTCGGGCCGAGTCGCTCCGACGATCGCCGCCGCGACGTTCGGTTCCCTGAGAACCCAAGCCAGCGAAAGCTGGGCGATCGAGAGCCCGAGCGCGTCGGCAATCGGCCGAAGCCGCTGAACGGCCTCGAGCGTCGCAGCACGGAAGAACCGCCCCATCGTCCCGTTCGAGTCCTGGGAAGCCGCACGTGAGCCCTCGGGCGGTGCCTGGCCCGGCTTGTACTTGCCGGTAAGGACGCCCTGCGCGAGCGGCGACCAGACGATCTGCGAGATCCCATTGGCGGCGCAGAGCGGGATCACCTCTTCCTCGGGCTCGCGCCAGAGGAGGGAGTACTGCGGCTGGCTCGAGACGAACTTCTCGACGCCGGGCAGGTCGAGCGCGGCCTGAATCTGCTCCGACGACCACTCGCTGAAGCCGATGGAGCGCGCCTTGCCGGCGCGGACGACCTCGCTCAGCGCCTCCATCGTCTCCTCGAGCGGCGTGTCCTCGTCGTAGCGGTGGCACTGGTAGAGGTCGACGTACTCCGTCTGGAGCCGCCGGAGCGATGCGTCGATCTGCTTGTGGACCTGCTCGCGGGAGAGGCCGCGGTCGCCGCCCGGCATCTCGAAGTAGAGCTTGGTGGCCAGGATGTACGACCCTCGCTCGCGGCCCTTGAGGACGTCGCCGAGGAACTCCTCGGCCCTCCCGTGCGCGTAGACGTTGGCCGTGTCGATGAAATTGATTCCGACCTCGAAGGCCTTCTCGACGCAGGCACGCGCCTGGTCGCCGCGGATGTTGCCGCCGTAGGTCAGCCACGAGCCGAGGCTGATCTCGGAAACTTCGAGGTCGCTCGATCCGAGCCGTCGGAACTTCACCTCGGAAGTTCTAGCCGAACTCGCTGTCCGTGCTGTGTGAGCCTGCTCAGCGCAGCGAGACCGCGACCTCCTCCAGGAGATCCATCGCGTCCTGCATGCCGGCCTCCATCCCCGAGTCGATGATTGCGTCGCGGATCTCCTTGCTCGGGGCCTGCACGAGGATCGTCAGCGTCGTGCGCCCGTCCGCTTCCGTGAACGTCGCGGTGTTCAGCGTTCCCTCTTCGGGGCCCTCCCCTTGGGGCATGCCTTCGTAGACCTCGGTCGAGACGATCCGCTCGTTCGGGGCAATCTCGCGGTACTCGCCGTGGAAGCCGACCTCAAATCCGTCCTCCGTCACCATCACGTACCGCCACATGCCGCCGACCCGCAGGTCGATGTCGGCGAGCGTCACCTCGCCGCGCTTGGCGTTCCACCAGCGCTTGACCAGCTCGGG
>JACCYG010000180.1 GCA_013696595.1 Actinomycetota bacterium
ACGAGGCCGTCGAGGCCTTCATCAAGAAGTACGCGCTCAAGAGCAACAAGACTCCTTCGCGCGCATAGTCCGTCGGTGGCTCCTGCCATTCTTCGGCTTCCCATGGAGGCGAGGCGACAGAAGCTCCTCGAACGTCTAGAGGCGTACTACCGCGGCTGCGGCTGGAAGGTCGAACACGGGGGCGACGGGGCGGTACGGGCAGCCGGGCCCGGAGGCGTCACATGGATTGGACTGGCTGTCGTGGCGGACGACCTCTCCTCGGCTGAGTTCGAAGAGCGCCTCGTCGAGCTGAGCAACCAGCGCATGGCCGGCGGCGGGGCGCTTTGCCCGTTTGAGCTCCTCCCCGCGGACGAGTGCGCAGCCGATCTTCGCGCGACGCTCGCCCGGCTTCGCCTCGACGCCCGCGGAAACGTCGCCGTCTACTCGCGTGCCGCTTGAGCGAGCTCCGCTCGCTCTACATGCCCCACTGATCGGTAAAAGCGCCGAATCTCGTCGCGCGCAGATCGGATTTCGAACAAGTCGAAGATCAGGTCATCGATCTCGTCTCGGAGCGACTGGACGTCGGCTTCGAGGTCGCTCTTGAGCGCTTCAACGATTGTCTCGACCCGCCGGACGACCGATTCGCCGCGGAGGTGGTACGACTTGACCGGATCCCACGTCCACGGCTCCGGCAGCTCCTCGTACTCGACTTCGCCGAGAAGAGACGGGTCAACCACGGTCTTGAGCCGGAAGAAGCGCGTCCGCTCGGGCTTCCCGCAGTAGAGGAGCAAGAACGGGGGCGGCGGAGCGAAATCGCCGCTCCGCGCGTAGTCGATCAGCTGGCGTTTGGCGATCTCGAACGCCTGCGGCGCATCGAGCGCCTCGTATCGCTTGATCTCGCAGAGGACGACCGGAGTTCCCGATCAGGTAGAGGCCCGTCGTAGCGCCCGGTCGCTCGTCCCGACTGGAGCCGGCGAACGGCGAGCGTACGCCGCTCGATGAAGTACTCGCTGTCTGCTTGCGTGGTGTCCCGACGGGGATAACCGAGGGCCACCATGTCCGGATCGAAGAGCGTCGAATGGACATCTGCCTCGCTGTAGGTGCGCTTTTGCGCTTCGGGGATATCGAGGCTCGGAGGACGAACGGGCGTCATCGCGCACCCTCTTGAAGGTAGAAGCGGGGGCGCACGCAAATCAGCGCGATTCGAACCGAGACTCGCTCCTCATCGAATCAATTTTTTCATGTGCATGCGACGACCCGTGGCGCGGCCGTGCTGCGGTGAACGCGCCGCCTACCAGACGGCGACGACGCGGGCGGGCCCTCCCGAGCCTTCCTCCCACGGGATCAGGCCGACGAAGGCCGTCGCCCCGCGCGCGGGAATCGCCCCTAGGTTGCGCAGGTTCTCGAGGCCGTACTTGTCGTGGCCCAGCCAGCTCACGTGGACTGCGAACGTGGTCGAGTTCCCGGGGTCCAGGCTGAGCGTGTCGACGCCGATCGCCGCGGGATTGCGGTGCGCGAGCAGCCAGTCCGTCGCGTCTTTCGACCAGCCTGGGAAGTGGTACGTCGGGGAGCCGCCCTTGTACGCGGCGGGATCGTTGATCTTCGCGTCCCAGCCCGAATTCATGGCGACGAGCGCTCCGCGCGGGATCCGCCCGTGGCGATGCTCGAACCGGCGTAGGTCGGCGACGGTGACCTCCGTGTCCGGGTTCCTCGCCGCACGTGCGGAGACGTCGATCACGACGATCGGGGCGATCAGCTCAGGCACCGTGATTTCGGGCGACAAGCGCCCGCCGGCGACGAAATGGCCAGGCGCGTCCATGTGCGTGCCCGAGTGCTCACCGAAGGTCCACTCCTGGGCGTAGAACCCGTTGGCCTCGACGGTCACGAGCGTTCGCCGCGATGGCGGGTCGAAGGTGTAGACAGGGAAACCGGCGGTGAAGACGTGCGTCAGATCGCGTGTGCGCTTCGCCGGAATCGTCCGCGCAAACGCGGTTCCCGGTATCGCCGCGGCGACTGCCGCTCCGAGTGCCCCTGCCAGGACCGTTCTCCGGTCAAGCCGGGGAACGCCGTCTCGCTCGACGGTGTCGCGAACCGCTTCGATCGTGCCCGGAAGACACATGATTCCTCTCCTTTGTCCGCGGGGGAAGGCACGAAGGTAGCGCGCCTGGGCGCGCGGTTCAAGACCCACCCACAGAGCGAGGGCCGCGCGCCGGGCGTGCGAGTCATGCCACCGCTCTGCCCGGCTCAGACCGTTCGGCGATCGAGGCGTCCCCCACTAGAATCGCGTCGATGGGGCTTCGCATCTGCATGGTCACGCCGTTCGCGTGGTCCCAGCCGCATCCGGTGAACGAGCACGTCGCGGGGGCAGCCCAGGCGCTGCGCGCGCGCGGGCATGAGGTCGTCGTTCTCGCGCCCTCGAACCGGGCGATGCAGCTTGCGGCCGGCCGCCGCGCTCTTCGCCGCCTTGCCCGCGATGGGATTCCGCTCGAGGGCGTGGTCGCCCTGGGCCCGGCGATCCAGGTCTCCCCGCGGAGCCGCGTCGGCGTGCCCGTCGGCGTTCAGGCGAACCTCACGCTCGCGCTCTCCGCCGATCGGTTCGATGTCGTTCACGCCCATGACCCCGGTGTGCCGAGCCTCTCGTACGTCGCGCTCCGCCGAGCCCGTTCCCTGACCGTCGCCACCTTCCACTCGGCCGAGCGGCTCGCGTACCCGCCCGGGAAGGGTCAGCGCGAGAAGCTCCTCACACGAATCGACGCGCTGACGGCGGTTGGCGAGGCCGTGACGGACGCCGCGCGCGCCAGGTTCGCCGGCGACTACACGACCCTTCCGGTCGGCGTCGACGCGAAGCTCTTCCAGCCCGGCCCGCCGCGCAAGCGGTTCGTCATCGAGTGGCGTCCGGACGAGGTTCACCGCGCCCGCGCCGCGTTCGGTGCGCTGGCAGACCTCCCCGGCTGGGAG
>JACCYG010000192.1 GCA_013696595.1 Actinomycetota bacterium
CCTTGGACGTGGACGAGAACGACTCCTGTCGAGTCGACACGACGCGCGGCGAGATCCGGGCGCGGGACGTGATCGTCGCGACGCACCTTCCCATCCTCGACCGCGGGCTCTTCTTCGCGAAGTCTCACCCGAAGCGCGAGTACGTCATCGCCGCTCGGGTCGACGCGGAGCGTGCAGTTCGCGGCATGTACATCTCGAGTGACGAGCCGACGCGCTCGATTCGAACGACGCCCTACGAGGGCGGCCGGCTCCTCATCGTCGGAGGGGAGAAGCACAAGACCGGCCAGGAGTCCCGGCCCGAACAACGGTACGAGCGCCTCGCCGCATGGGCCCGCGAGCGCTTCGGCGTCGAGGCGATCGAGTACCAGTGGTCGACGCAGGACAACTTCTCCGTCGACCGTGTCCCCTACGTTGGGACCCTGACGCGCCGCTCGAGGCACGTGTTCGTCGCCACGGGGTTCAGCGCGTGGGGCATGTCGAACGGCGTCGCGGCCGGGCTCCTCCTCGCCGACCTCGTTCTCGGCCGCGAGAACCCGTACGCCGAGCTCTACGACGCGAACCGGCTCAAGCCCGTCGCGTCGGCCAAGGACTTCGTCAAGGAGAACGCGAACGTCGCCAGGCGGTTCTTCGGCGACCGTGTCGCCGCGCGCTCGACCGAAGTATCAGACCTGCGCGCCGGCGAAGGACGCGTGGTCACGCTCGGCGGCGAGCGCCTCGCGGTTCATCGCGCAGACGATGGTGGGTTGCGCGCAGTATCCGCCGTGTGCACGCACCTGGCCTGCATCGTCCAGTGGAACAGCTCCGAACGGAGCTGGGACTGCCCGTGCCACGGCTCCCGCTTCGACGCGGACGGGGCGGTCATTCAGGGGCCTGCGGTCAAGGACCTGCCAAACCGCGACCGGCTGCTGAGCTAGGCCTGCTAGGCCCCGGCGCTCAGGCTCATCGCCGTCCCCGTCCGGTCTTCTCCTGAAGCTCGTCGATGCGGCGCGACGCATCGGCCTTGCTCAGGCTCTCGTCGAAGTCCTCGCCGGCCTCCTGGCAGAGCGTCTGCAGGTACGACGCCTGCGCGCCCGTCATCGGCTCGCCGCCGGTGACCCACTCGCCGGGGTCCTTCTCCGTGTTCGAGGCCACGCCCTGCCCCGGCTCGTCCGCCGGCAGCTTCACGCCCGAAACGCCTGGGTCCTGCGGAACGTTTTGGTTCGGCGTCTCGGCCATCTCGCCCGGCCGGTCGCCCTTGAGCTCCTCGTTCATGCGGTCCTCCTCGGCGGCTGTCGGCGAGACCCTAGCTCGCCAGTCGACGCGACGCCAAGGTGTCCACAGAGGCCGCGTCGGGCGTGAACGCGATCGGTTCGGCGATGGAGCCAACGGGACTCGAACCCGTGACCTTCTGGCTGCCAGCCAGACGCTCTCCCAACTGAGCTATGGCCCCGAAATCCGGCGAGCGAAGTCTAGCCGCGAAATCGAAATCTTCTGCCGGACGCACTCGACGTGTCTGGTTGTTACGTGCCGCATGCAGTCTCAATTGAACAGCCGACTGATGTCCTACGTCACCGATCGGAATGAAGAAGCATCGGTCAATCGGCGCACAGTAGGCGGCGAAGGCGTCAATTTCCTCGGCGGAATACAACCGTCTCACATTTCCATCGGGACCGCGTCTCTCCGAATAGCAGCGGACCACGACCGCTCCTTCGCGAAGGACCGCCCACTTACATTGCACCCGGATTAGCTTCGGCCGAAGGTCGAAGATCAGGTCGTACCGCTCGCCGTCGAAGACCGGCTTGAAGACGCCGATGCCGAGCTTCACGGCAGCATGAATCACAGCCGTTTCCGCGATCGCTCCCTTCTGGCCTGGCAGCATTCAATCGAACATTAGTTCGTACACCGGACACAGCGCGCTCAGCATCGATTCGGTTTCCCCGCTTGTAAGGTTCAGGCGAGGATGGAGGAGCAGAGCCCGGAGACGCGGCGCCGCCTTCGGCTGAACAGCCCCCCGATCGCGTTCGTCGGGGGGATCCTCCTCCTCGCCGTCCTCCTGACGGCGATCATCCTAGTGATCTGGGCAGTGGGCGGTTTCGGCGGCGAAGGCGCCGAAGGCCTCGGACGCGTCTAGCGGACTGCGGCGAGCTCGACCGAGGGCACGTCCCCCCAGAGCTCCTCGAGACGGTAGTAGCCGCGCGCCTCGGGCGTGAACACGTGCAGGACGACGTCGAGGTAGTCGACGACGATCCAGGTCGCCTGCTCAGCCCCGTTCACGCGGTGGGGGATCATCCGCTCGTCGGCCTTGAGCCGTTCGCGGACCTCGTCGTAAATCGCCTTCGTCTGCCTCGGGTTCTGGCCCGTGCAGATCACGAAGTAGTCGGTGTACGAGCACACCGGCCGCATGTCGAGGATCGTCACGTCCCGAGCCAGCTTGCTCTGGGCGAGGTCGGCGATGCGCTGCGCTTGCTCGAGTGGGGTCAGCGCTCAGGCGCTCCTATCGCTCACCGGCATCAGTCAGAGCGTAGTCATAGACAGGGATCGCGGTCAATACTCAAGTGGAGCGATAGAGCCCATCTTCACGAATGGAACGCGCTACGGCCTCGGGCACGAGCTCGTCGATCGGTTCGCCACGTCGCACCCGCTCCCGGATGTCGCGCGAGGAGATCGGGATCTCGGGAATCGTGAAGAACTCGACGCGGTCCGGTCGTTCGAGCTCGCGGAGGACGAGCTCGAGGCGCTCGCGGGGGAAGCCGGGACGCGTCGCCACGCCCAGGCGCGCGTGCTCGAGGATGCCGTTCGGCTCCTTCCAGGCGAGGTAGTCGGCGAACTCGTCGGCGCCGACGAGGAAGATCGGGTCCGGCCAGATCGCGGACGCCCAGCGAACTGTGTCGACCGTGTACGAAAGGCCTTCGCGCTCGAGCTCGTGCGCACTCAGCTGGACGTTCGGCCGCCCCTCGAACGCTGAGGCGGCGAGGCGGAAGCGCGCCCAAGGGTCGGTATGGGTTTGCTTGTGCGGCGGCGAGCCGGTCGGGAGGACCACGAGGCGTTCGAGCTGAAACTGGCGGACGGCCTCGTCCGCGAGCGCGAGGTGGCCGTTGTGCGGGGGGTCGAACGCGCCGCCAAGAAGCCCGACGCTCACGATACGCGGCTCCCCGGCCCTTCGGATACCCGCGCGCTATGGTTGCCCCCGGGGGCCCCCTGGTTAGTGGTTCCCCCGCGTCGAGCGTACTGCGAATCGCGATACGCGTGGTGCGCGGGTTGTGCCCTCTGACTGACGCGAGCGTGTCGAAATACGCACGCCGTTTCGCGAGGAGAAACGATCATTCGAACTCGTACGTCGTGTCGCCCACCGTCACCGGATCGCCGGGCTTCGCCCCGGCCGCACGGAGCGCTTCCCGCAACGCCTCGTCGTCATCTGCTGCGACGCCTGGGCCCGAGACGCGGTAACCGCGGTCGCCCCGGAGGATCCTGTACGGCCGCCTTCGTGGCGGCTGCGGACGGTAGACGAGGAAGTCGGCCATCTCTTCGACCGGCGCAGCGGTCGGCGCGGCCTCCGGAATGAGCTCGAAGAGCGCGCGCTTCAGCTCGTCGATCCCGGCCCCTGTCGCCGCCGACACCGGCACGACAGCGCGCGCCCTGTCGTCCGCGATGCCGAACGGCTCGGGCCCGTCGACGAGATCGAGCTTGTTCAGGACGACGATCTGGGGGCGCTCGGCGAGGCCCGCGCCGTACGCGCGCAGCTCGCGGTCGATTGCGTGGAAACGCTCCTCCACGTCTTCCTGGATCTCGATCACGTGGAGGAAGAGCCGTGCGCGCTCGAGATGAGCGAGGAACTCGTCTCCGAGGCCGACGCCTTCGCTCGCGCCCTCGAGGAGGCCCGGCACGTCTGCGACGGTCAACTGCCGCCCGTCCGGCCCCTCGACCGTCCCGAGCACCGGCGCGATCGTCGTGAAGGGATAGTCGGCGACCTTCGGCTTGGCATTCGAGAGGCGGCGGAGGAGCGAAGACTTGCCTGCATTCGGGAAGCCGAGCAGCGCCGCGTCCGCGATGAGCTTCAAGCGAAGCTCGAGCGTTGCGGCCTCACCGGGCTGGCCGACCTCGGCGATCCGCGGCGCCTGCTCCGTGGGATTCGCAAAGCGCTTGTTCCCTGCGCCGCCGGTTCCACCGCGCGCCACCGTCACGCGCGCGGAGACATGAGCGAGGTCGGCGACGAGGCGGCCGCTCTCGTCGAAGACCTGCGTGCCGACCGGGACGCGGAGCTCCACGGAGTCGCCGTCGGCGCCGCGGCGATTCGATCCCTCGCCGTGGCGCCCGCGCTCGCCGGCGAAGCGCTGCTTGCGCTTGAAGAACGCGAGATCGCGGAGGTCGCGCTCGGCGACCAGCACGACATCCCCGCCGTGCCCTCCGTCGCCGCCGTCCGGCCCGCCTTTCGGGACGTATTTCTCCCTCCGGAAGCTCAGCGCGCCGTCACCGCCGCGGCCGCCTTTCACCTGGATGCGGGCACGGTCGTGGAACATGGCCGCCGCGCGGCGAACCGTCTAGTTGATCGAGACGACGCGGCTGTCGCCGGCGCTCTCGAACGAGACGCGCCCGTCGCGCTTCGCGAAGATCGTGTGGTCGCGCCCAAGACCAGCCCCTGGGCCTGCGCGGAAGCGAGTACCGCGCTGGCGGACGACGATCATGCCGGCCCTGATCTCCTGGCCGTCGAAGATCTTCACGCCGAGTCGTTTGGACTCGGAGTCGCGCCCGTTCTTCGAGGAGCCAAGTCCTTTCTTGTGCGCCATCTACTTCTTCTCCTCGGCCTTCTTCGATGTTTTCTTCGCGGTTGCTGCCCCCGACCCGCTCTTCGCCGCCGGCTCGGCCTTCTTCGCGGTCTCTGTCTTCTTCGTCGTGGACGAACGTGCGGCCTTCTTCGCGATCGACTGGATCTCGATCTGCGAGAGCCGGCTCCGGTGGCCGTTGCGGCGTCGGTAGCCGGTGCGCCGCTTGTGCTTCCCGACGATCACCTTCTCGCCGAGGACGTGCGCCGCGACGCGGGCCGTCACCTGCTCGCCCTTGAGATCGCCCCCGACGCGCGCGTCGCCGTCGCCGCCGAGCAGGAGAATGTCCGCGTGGAACGTCTTCCCCTCGTCGTACGGGAGACGGTCGACGAGCAGCCGCTCACCCTCGCGGACGCGGTATTGCTTCCCTCCTAGTGCGATGATCGCGTACGTCATGGCGTCAAGAAGCGGGCTTGCGCCCGCCTGGCGGAAATTCTAGCGAGCCTCCTCCTCGGCGGCAACCGTCGCGACATCCTCGTCGATCGGTGTTCCCGGCGGACGGCTGCGACGACGGTTCCGCCCACCTCGCGTACCACGGCGCGTTCGCTTCTTCGGCTTCTCCTCGCCCATCTCGTCCGACGGTGCATTGCCGTCGGTTTCCTCAACCGGGGGCGCCGGTTCGGCGCTCGCAGCACCGTCCTCGATCGCGGTGGCGGCATCGGCAGCGGCAGGAGTCTTCTTGCGGCCCCGGCCGCCACGGCTTCCGCGCCGCGCCCGCTTCTTCGGCTTTGCTTCGCCTGACTCGTCCGACGGGCCCTCGGCGTCGGTTGCGTCGGCGGGCTCTTCCACCGACGCGGGATCGACTGGTGCGGCGCCGTCACTCGTCGCGGCCTGCGCTCCTTCGGTCTCCGTGGGCTTCTTGCGGCCGCGGCCACCCCTGCTCCCACGCCGCGTCCGCTTCTTCGGCTTCTCCTCGGTGGCGATCTCGACGGGGACCGCCTCTTCGTCCGCCGGCGCCGTTTCGGGGTCGACCGCGATCCCGGGCGTCTCCGTCTCGAGCTCGACGCCCGCCTCGACCGGCGGTTCGACGGCGGCGCCGTCGCTGAGGACGGCGTAGGCCACCGTCCTCGTGGCGCGCTCGATACGAACCTTGACCTTCTTGCCGACCTTGTTTCCGGCGCCGGCGACCGCGATGACGTAGCCGTCGAGCCGCGCGATCGCGTCGGCGTCATCGTGCATGTGCTTCGCCTCGAGCTCGACCTCGAGCTCGTCGCCGCTCGCGACCGGAAGGGACTTCGCCTCGAGGCGGGAGATGGGTCCCTTCTCGAGCACGACGAAGTGGTCACCCGGGCGGTCGTCCTTCGTCTCGAAGTAGAACCGGCGTCCCGTCTCCCGCTCGAGCTCTTCGAGCCGCGAAGCGCCGGGCCCGATCAGGATGCCCGCCACGCGCGAGTTCATCTCCACGCGGAACGCCTGGGTCCGATACGTCGCGACGAGGGCGCGCAGGCGCCGCTCTGCGTCGACGGCGTTCGTCTCGTCCGAGATCACGATGCCGTCGCCGTCGCAGGTCGGGCATGCGACGGTGAGGATCTCCCGCGGTCCGTCGGTCACGTTCTGGCGCGTCATCTCGACGAGCCCTAGCGGCGAGATTTCCACGACGTAGGTCTTCGTCCGGTCCCGCTCGAGCTCGCGCCGCAGAGCCTCCTCGACGAGCTCGCGGTTCTTCGGATTCGCCATGTCGATGAAGTCGATGACGATGATCCCGCCGATGTCGCGGAGGCGGAGCTGCCGAACCACCTCCTGGACGGCCTCGAGGTTGTTCTTCGTGATCGTGTCTTCGAGGCGAGCGGTGCTCGCCTTGCCACGTCCTCCGACGAAGCGGCCGGTGTTGACGTCGATGACCGTGAACGCCTCGGCATAGTCGAAGATCAGGTAGCCGCCAGAGGGCAGATCGACCCTGCGGTTGAGCGTCGAGTGGACGGCCGCCTCGACTCCGCCTCGCTCCATCAGGCGTTCCTTGCCGGTGTAGAGCTCGACGCGCTCGGCGAGATCCTTCGAGGTCCGCTTCAGGTAGCCGACGATTCGCCGATGCGTCCGGTCGTGGTCGACCACCACGCGCTCGAAATCGCGGATGAAGAGGTCGCGGACGATGCGGAGGGGGAGCTCGGCCTCCTGGTAGACGAGCGAAGGCGCCTCGGCGCGGGAGGCGCGACCCTGGATCGTCGCCCAGAGCTTCTGGAGGAGCGCGAGGTCGCCCTCGATCTCCGCCTTGGAAGCACCCTCGGCCGCGGTCCGGATGATGATCCCTCCCTCTGGAAGGTCGAGCTCCTTCGAGATCGCCTTCAGGCGCTCGCGCTCGTCGTCCTCGAGCCTGCGTGAGATCCCGACTCCCTCGCCGGAAGGCACGTAGACGAGGAAGCGGCCGGGAAGGGAGATCTCTGTCGTGAGGCGCGCCCCCTTTGTCCCCATCGGGTCCTTGACCGCCTGGACGACGACCTCCTGGCCGCGCTCGATCAGCTCCTGGATCCGACGGCCCTGGCGCTTGCCCTCGAGCTCCGGGACGACGATCTCGTCCACGTAGAGGAACCCGTTTCGGCCGAGCCCGATCTCGACGAACGAGGCCTCCATCCCCGGCAGGACGTTGTCGACGATCCCTTTGTAGACGTTCCCGGCGATCGACCGGCGCCCCGGTCGCTCGAGGTAGACCTCGACGGGGTTCCCGTCCTCGAGCACGGCGACCCGCTGCTCGCCGACGTCCACCGAGACGAGGATTTCCTTCTTGACGGGAGGAAGCTCCGGCCGGGGACGGGCCGGCTGGGGTGGCCGCCGGGCTCTCGGCTTCGGCTTTTCTTTCTCCTCGCCGGCCTTCGGACCGGGCTTGGCCTCGGCGGCTGGAGTTTCTGTGGTCTTCTTGCGGCTCCGTCCGCCGCGCGATCCGCGCCTGCGACGCGCGGGCTTCTTCTCAGTCTCCCCGGACGAGGAGCCGGACCTCGGTGGCCCGGTCTTCTTCTCTTCGAGCGGCGCCGGGGCGGCCGCCACTCGGGGCGCCTCCTCCGCGACGCGCGTCTTTCTGCGAAACCACTGCAGCACGCTTTTCTCCTTTCGGGCGCACGGCTCCGACGCGCTGCTTGAGTTGCGCGCGTTTCATTGGACGCGGAGGCGTGGCCACAAAGCTCATGTCGTTGGCGCATGGATCCCGCTCGCCCGATCCGGGCCCGGTTCTCCCTGCGCGATGGTCACAGGGTAGCAGCGGGACTCCGTGCCGCCGCTACGCCGCGGCCGGCTTCAGGCGGGAGCGCTCGGCTTCAACGGCGTTGAGCCGCTGTCTCAGGCGGGCCCACGCCCACGGCTCGACCTCGTCGTACCGGCCCGAGCTCGCGTGCGTGCGCACCGCTTCGAGGTACTCGAACCACGCGTCGGCCTCCTCGATGACGAGCGCCCCCTGTGCCCCGAACGTGTCCTCGATGTTCATGCGCCGGAAGGCTAGGACCCGAACCGGACGGCGTTTGTGCGGGGTCACGAGCGGCCGGCGAGGCGCCCGCGCACATGAATCGCCTCGAGAAGCCCGACCATCACCATGCTCGCGATCATCGATGTGCCGCCGTAGGAGACGAACGGAAGCGGGATCCCTGTGATCGGGGCGATTCCGATCGTCATCCCGACGTTTACGAACACCTGGACGACGAGCGCGAACACGGTCGCGGCCGCCACGGTCGCGGTGAAGAGGCTCGGTGCGAGCGCGATCGTCTTGATCCCGCGCCAGACGAGGAGCGCGTAGAGGAGGAGGAGAAGCGAAGCGCCGAGAAACCCGCGTTGCTCCGCGAGCGACGAGAAGATGAAGTCGGTTGCGTGTTCGGGGAGGTAGTTCATGTTCGTCTGGCTCGCGCCCGCGACCCCCCGCCCGTCAAGACCGCCGGACCCGACGGCGGTCACCGATTGCGTCACGTTGTAGGTGGCGCCACTCGGATCGAGATCAGGGTTCAGGAATCCCGTGAGGCGCTCGACCTGGTACGGGCGAAGGACCTCGAGCCCCGCCGTCGGCAAGACCCAGAGGATCGCAAGCGCGACAGTGACCGTCCCGCCGGCCAGCGCGAGCAGATGCGACCAGCGCGTGCCCGCAACGAACAGAGCGGCGGCCAGCGCGGCCGCGTAGATCAGAGCCGTGCCGAAGTCCGGCTCGATGAAGACGAGGAAGGCCGGCAGCGCCGCGAGGCCGACGGCGGTGAGCGTGGTCCGCCACTCTTCGATCCGTCTCGCGCAGTCGGCCAGGTAGCCGGCGAGGACGAGGACGAGGAGGATCTTCCCGACCTCGGAGGGCTGGAAGCGGAAGAAGCCGATGTCGATCCACCGCTGCGTGCCGCGGATGGCGTCTGCCACGAACACGATCGTGAGAAGGAACAGTGCAGCCGCGTAGAGAGGTTTGCGGTAACGGCGGTACGACTCGGGGTTGACGAACGTGACGGCCACGAACGCGGTCGTGCCGAGCGCGACGTTGATCGCCTGGCGGATCACGTAGTAGTCGGGCTCGCCGGGCACGTCGTTCCGGGAGACGGCGCCGAGCACCCAGAGGCCGTACGCGATCAGCGCCGCCATGACGCCCAAAAGGACGTAGTCGAGCCGGCGCAGGATCGCACCGGCCTCCGCCGCGAACGACGAGGGGACTTCCGCCTGGACGACGCGGGTCGCCATCAGTCGCTCTCCTGGGTTGCCACCGAATACGAGCCGGGCTGGAGCTCCGTGGCGAAGAACTCCTCGAACACCTTGAGCGCAGCGGGCGCCGCCGCCTCGCCGCCGTGACCGCCGTTCTCGATCAGGGCGCAGACGGCGAGCTCGGGATCCTCGTACGGCCCGTACCCGCACCACCACGACTGGTCGAACAACCGCCCGCCGCCCGGGACGTCGACGAACTTCTCGGCCGTTCCCGTTTTCCCGGCGATCGGAATCGGAAAGGTCCCGAAGACTCTCTGCGACGTCCCGTAGCTGGCGTGCGTCGCATCGAATAGGCCTTCCTGCAGGACCCTGATTCCAGTCGGGTCGAGGCCGATGTCCTCCGGCGGCCGCGGGCTGAAGGGCCGCACGACGACCGCGGTGTCACCTTCAGGGCTCGGGCGCTCGACCTGCCGGACGATCGTCGGCTCGACAAGCTTCCCGCCGTTCGCGATCAGCGCGTAGAGCCGCGTCATCTGAAGCGGCGTCACGAGGACGTCTCCCTGTCCGATGCCGAGCTGGACGGAGTCGCCACTCTTCCAGAGCTTGTCGATCTCGCTCTTGAAGTTGCGCCGGCGCCAGGCGGGCGTCGGGATGAGACCGGCTCCTTCCGGCCCGACGTCGACCCCTGTCGAGTGCCCGAAGCCCATGCGCCGGGCCCATTTCTGGATCGGCGAGTCCGGCCGCTCGTACGCGCGCAGCGCGACCTCGTAGAAATACGTGTCGCACGAGTTGGCGATCGCCGTCGTGAGCGTCATCGGCTCGTCCTTGAGGGGATCCCAGTTCATGAAGACCTGCTTGTCCTCGCCCACAACGCGCTTCCCCGTGCACTGGATGAGCTCATCCGTCGAGAGGAGCCCTTCCTGCATCGCGGCGAGAGCCGTGACCGGTTTGAAGGTCGACCCGGGCGGATAGAGGCCTGCGGTCGCCCGGTTGAGCGTGGGGTAATTCGCCGCGGGATCCGAAAGCCGCTGGAGGTCCTTCGGGTCCACGCGCCCCACGTAGGTGGACGGGTCGAACGTCGGGTTCGATGCGAGCGCCAGAATCTCGCCCGTCTTCGGGTCCATCGCGACAAGCGCGCCCCCGTTCGCGTTCCACTCGCCTTCTTCCCGCGCGAGGCGAATCCCGTACG
>JACCYG010000205.1 GCA_013696595.1 Actinomycetota bacterium
ACGTTCGTCACTCGGCTCCGATTGACGACGCTTTCTCCTGCATTGCCTGCGCGGCCGCGTCAGGCGCCGTGTTGCCCGACGTGACCTTCTCGATCTCGCCGTCGATCTCTCCGGCGATCTCCTCCCACTTCGGGATTGCAGGTGGGGACTTGGCGTCGTTCAGCTGCTCGCCGAAGACCTGGAGCTGTTCGTCGTCCGACAAGGCGCTCTCGTCCCAGGCGGCCTCGACCGCCGGCAAACCGGCCACGGTCTCGTACCACTTGACCTGAATTTCGGCCTCGGAGAGCCAGCTCACGAACTTCCAGGCCGCGTCCTTGTTATCGCTTCCGCTGAACACGACGAGGTCGCTGCCGCCGACGAATGACGTCGACGAGTCCTGCTCCGGCATCGGTGCGACGTCCCACTTACCCTCGAGCTTCGCGCCGCCCGCGTCCTTGATCAGACCCATGTGCCAGGGCCCGGAGAAGAACATCGGGATGTTCCCGTTCACGAACTCCGGCGTGATGTCGAAGCCCTCGGGCCACGACTTCTGTGTGACCCCCTCGTCGTAGAACGACTTGTAGTACTCGAGCGCCTCGACCATCTCGGGGGAGTCGAGCTGGAACTCGCCGTCCTCGCTCAGGATGTCGCCGCCGGCCTGCCAGTAGAACGGCAGGAAGGTCTGCCACGCGCCTATTCCGCCCGGCTGAAGGCCGATGCCCCACTTGGCGCCGCCCTTCTTCTGCATCGCCTTGGCGGCGTCTTTGAGCTCCTCCCACGTCTCGGGCGGGCCGTCGAGACCGGCCTTCTGCGCGATGTCGGTCCGGTAGTAGAGGACCCGCGTCTCGATGTACCAGGGGACGCCGTAGGTCGTCCCGCCCACGACACCCGTGTCGCGGGCGCCGTCGAAGAAGGCGTCGACGTCGATGTCGTCCGGGACCTCCTCGAGCGCACCCGTCTTGGCGAACTCGCCCATCCAGGTCGTGCCCATCTGGCTGACATCCGGAGTCTTGTTTCCCGCGACCGACGTGATCAGCTTGTCGTGGGCAACGTCCCAGGCGATCGCCTGGACCTTGACCTTGATGTCCGGGTTCTCCTGCATGAACTGCTCGGCGAACTGGCCGAGCTTCTCGCCCTCGGCGCCCATCGCCCAGACCGTGATCTCGCCGCCTGCCTTGCCTTCCTTGCCTTCCTCACCGCCGCCTCCGTCGTCGCCGCCGCACCCCGCGGCGAGCAGTGCAAGCACCGCCGCGCACAGCGCAACGAGGACGAATAAGCGGCCTCGCTTGTGTCGTCTTCGCATCAGCCTCTCCCTTCGTCGGTCGTGAACTGGGTGTCTTGTTCGCTCGCGCAGCCGCAACTCGAGCGGATCACGAGCTCGCTCGGTAGCATGAGGCTCGCAGGCTGCGCCGCGGCAGTGTCGATCCGCTCGAAGAGGAGTCGCGCGGCCGCTGCGCCGAGCTCGCGCATGGGCTGCCGGACGGTCGTCAGCCCGGGAGGGACGAGGCGCGCCAGCGAGACGTCGTCCCATCCCGTCACGGCCACGTCGTCGGGAACCGCGAGGCCGAGCGAACGGGCCGCGCGGCAAGCTCCGAGCGCGAGCTCGTCGTTCGCGCACACGAGCGCCTGCGGGCGATTCGCGCCGCTGGCGAAAGCAGCTCGGGCGACCGCGAAGCCGTCGGCCTCGCGGAACCCCGCAGACACCGGCCGCGGCGGTGGCTCGAGGCGCGCGCGGCGGTGGGCTTCGACGAACCCCTCCCAGCGCTCGGCGACGTCGGGGGCCGAATCGACGTCGCCGACGAACGCGAGTCGTTCGAAGCCGTGTTCGGCGATGAGATGCGTCGTCAGCTCCACGGCCGGCGCCGCGTTCGCGGAGCGGACGGACGGCGCCTCCGCGACCGAAGGGCGCCCGAGCAGCACGAGCGGTACGGCGTCCCGCGCCAGTGCCGCGAGAACCGCATCATCGACCGTTTGCCCCATGACGACGAGCCCGTCGACTCGGTGCGCAAGGTCGAAGACGAGGTCATCGACGCGTGGCCGCCGGTGCGTCCCGAGGATCAGCAGGCTCTCCCCGCGCTCGACGGTTGCGTCCTCGCACCCCGCGATGACCTCCGCGTAGTACGGCCCCGAGAGCGTCGGAAAGACAACGGCTACGGCCGCGTGCCGTCGCTCCGCGAGTGCCCGGCCCGCGACGCTTGGGCGGTAGCCAAGCTCCTTGATCGCGGCGAGCACACGTCGGCGCGTCTCGGCCCTGACGGCGCTCGAGCCGCGTTGGACGCGCGAGACGGTCGCGATCGAGACTTCGGCGCGATCCGCGACCTCGTAGATGTTCGGACGAGCGCGCCCCACCCCGTTTCCCCCTTCTGCCACAGGTCGTGGAAGCGCTTACACGATCCGTACCCCGCGGATCTCGCGGCAAACCTCTCCGGGACGCGCGCCTTAACATGCCGTCGCGTGCTGATCGCGGGTAACTGGAAGATGTACAAGTGGCCGTCCGAGACGGCCGCGTTCTGCGGCGGGCTGTGGGAACGGCTGGCCGGAACGTCGGGCGTCGACGTCGTCATCTGCCCCCCGTACACGTCGCTCGCCGAGGCGGTGCGCCCCTTCGATCGCACCGACGTCGCCGTCTACGCCCAGAACGTCCACTGGGCCGAGGAGGGCGCGTTCACCGGCGAGATCTCGACGCGGATGCTCCTCGACCTCGGTGTGGACGGCTCGCTCGTCGGCCACTCGGAGCGGCGCCAGCACTTCGGCGAGTCGGACGAGACCGTCGCAAGACGAACGGTCGCTGCGCTCGAGGCGGGCCTGCGCGTGATCGCGTGCGTCGGCGAGTCCGAGGAGGAGCGAGAGGCAGGCCAGACCGAGCTCGTCCTGCGGGTGCAGGTCGAGACTCTCGCCGACGCGGTCGGTGCCCACGAGCACCTCGCGGTCGCGTACGAGCCCGTCTGGGCGATCGGGACGGGCAAGACCGCGACGCCCGAGCAGGCGCAGGAGGCCCATGCGTTCATCCGCTCGCTCCTCGACGTTCCTCTCCTCTACGGCGGCTCGGTCAAGCCGGAGAACGCGGATGAGCTTCTCGCGCAGCCGGACGTCGACGGCGCGCTCGTCGGCGGCGCGTCGCTGGACGTGGAATCGTTTGCGGCGATTTGCGAAGCCGCAGCGCGCATCCGCTCGTAGTCCTGGTCATCCTCGACGGCTGGGGCTGCGCGCCCCCAAGCCCGGGAAACGCCGTCGAGCTTGCCGAGACGCCGGTCTTCGACGCGCTCTGGGCTCGCTATCCACACACGACCCTGTCGGCGTCCGGACCGGACGTCGGCTTGCCGCAGGGCCAGATGGGCAACTCCGAGGTCGGACACCTGACGATCGGCGCAGGCCGCGTCGTCTTCCAGGATCTGATGCGCGTCAACAAGGCGATCGACGACCGCGCCTTCTACGAGGACGAAGCGTTGCGCGGCGCGTTCGCACGTGCCCGTGAACGGAGCTCGAACGTCCATCTCCTCGGCCTCGTGTCCTACGGCGGCGTCCATTCGCACATCGACCACCTTCGGGCTCTCCTCGAGCTCGCGCGGCGCGAGGAGATGGCCGGCCGCACGTTCGTCCACGCGTTCACGGACGGGCGCGACGTCTCGCCCGCGTCTGCGGAGCGGGACCTTGCGGAGCTGCTCGCCGAGGGCGCCCAGGTAGCCACCGTCGTCGGCCGCTATTACGCGATGGACCGGGACGGGCACTGGGAGCGGACCGAGCGCGCGCTCGCCGCGATCCTGCACGGCGACGGCCGCCCGGGTTCGGATCTCGTCCAGGAGGTGCGGCGAAGCTACGACGAGGGAGTGACGGACGAGTTCATCGAGCCGATCGTTCTTCCCGGCGCGCGCCTTGGCGAGGACGACGCCGCGATCTTCTTCAACTTCCGGCCGGACCGTGCGCGCCAGCTGACGGAGAAGCTCGTCGAGGCCGGAATCGACCTCACGACGATGACGCGCTACCGGGACGACTTCCCGTGTCCCGTGGCGTTTGCAGAGCAGAACGTCGAGGAAGCCATGGCCGAGGTTCTCGCCGGTCACGACGTCCGCCAGCTCCACCTCGCCGAGACGGAGAAGTACGCGCACGTGACGTACTTCTTCAACGGCGGGAACGAAGAGGAATGGGAGGGGGAAACGAGGATCCTCGTGCCGTCTCCGCGCGAGGTCGCGACCTACGACCAGAAACCCGAGATGTCCGCTCCCGAGGTCACGCGCCGGTTCGTCGAGGAGATCGGGAACGGCTACCGCTTCGCCATCGTCAACTTCGCAAACCCGGACATGGTCGGCCACACCGGCGTCATCCCGGCCGTGGTCGAAGCCGTCGAGACGGTGGACGGCTGCCTCAGAACCGTGCTGGCGACCGTCGAGGCGGCCGGCGGCGTCTGCGTCGTCACGGCCGACCACGGCAACGCCGAGCAGATGCTCGAGGCCGACGGTGTGAGCCCGCATACCGCCCATACGACGAACCTCGTCCCGCTCGTCGTCACGCTCGAAGGCGCGTCGCTCGCGGACGGGGGCACGCTGGCCGACCTCGTGCCGACCTGCCTCGGGCTCCTCGGCCTACCCGTCCCGGAGGAGATGACCGGTCGGAACCTCCTCGAAGGGTGAGGCGCCGTGCGCCTCGCGCCTATACTCATGAAGCGGCGTGGCTCTTCCACAACCAGATCTGGCTCTCCTCCGCAGGGCGCAGCGGGGGGATGAGCGTGCGTTCAACGTCCTCGTCCGTTCGTACGAGGTGCCGGTCTACAACTACGTCCTGCGGATGGTCGGAGACCGATCCCTCGCCGAGGATCTGACCCAGGACATCTTCCTTCGCCTGTACCAGGGGCTTCCAGGCTTTTCGCTTCGCTGCCGCTTTACGACCTGGCTCTTCCAGGTGGCGAAGAACCGGGTCCTCGACGAGCTGCGCGCGCGCGAGCGCAAGCCGCACCGGCTCGTGGCGATCGAGGACGCGCCGCCACTCGAGGTCGTCGACGCGCCGATCGAGCAGGTCGAGACGATCGACGCCGTCTGGCGCGCGGTCGGAGAGCTGAACCCGGACCTCAAGATGGCGCTGCTCCTGCGGGACATCGTCGGTCTCTCGTACACGGAGATCGCGGACTCGCTCGAGGTCACTCTCGCCACGGTGAAGTGGCGGATCTACAAGGGCCGTGAAGAGGTTCAGGTCGCGCTCGCGCGTGAAGGCATCGTTCTCTTCGTGCGCGAGTCG
Source organism: Actinomycetota bacterium (assembly GCA_013696595.1). Lineage (GTDB taxonomy): Bacteria > Actinomycetota > Thermoleophilia > Gaiellales > Gaiellaceae > JACCYG01. The sequence continues at coordinate 5,209 of JACCYG010000205.1, forward strand.
AGCGCGTCCGGGTAAGTCCGGGTTATTCCCTCGGCTCCGTGTGATCGCGGAGCCACTCCTCGACGTTCCGTGCTTGTTCGAGGGCATCGTCCGAGCGGTCGATCTGGTCGCTGACTGGAGGGGTGGAGCCGGCGTCATTGTCGTTGAGAACGAGAACCGCGACGACGGCGACAACCGCGATCAAGACGGCAAGGAGGGCCAGAGGCCGCCAGTCGAATGCGCGTCCGGAGGCGCGTCGCTCTCGCATCGGCACGGTCGCGTTCGTCCTCGCCGGGAGCGGAATCGTTGGTGCGCTCGCGGTCGCCTCGCCGCGAAGCTCGTCGGCGAGCTCGGCGGCCGAAGCAGGGCGGTAGGCGGGATTGCGCGCGAGGCAGCGCATAACCGCCGCTTCCGCCGCCGCCGGGACGTCGGGCGCGAGCTCGCGCACCGGGCGCGGGGCCTCTTCACCCAGGGTCGCGAGCTGGGCGACATTCTCGAAGCGGCGCGGCGGCTCGCCGGTGAAGAGCTCGTAAAGGACCGCGCCGAGCGAGTAGATGTCCGCCTGCGTCGACACGTCGTCGCCGCGCGCCTGCTCCGGCGCAAGGTAGTTGAGCGTCCCGAGGATCGTGCCGACCTGGGTGAGCTGCGTCGCCTCGCCGGCGCGGGCGATGCCGAAGTCCGCGATCTTGAGCGTTCCGTCTTGCCTGAGAAGCAGGTTCGCCGGTTTGACGTCGCGGTGGACGACGCGCTGCTCGTGCGCGTACTGAAGGCCCGCGCAGGCCTGGTCGGCAAGACCGAGGACGGTGTCGACCTCGAGCCGTCCCTCGCGGGCGAGGATCTCGTCGAGCCCCTCGCCCTCGATGTACTTCATGACGATGTAGAGCCGGCCTTCGTCCTCGCCTGTGTCGTAGACCTGGACGATGTTGGGATGCGCAAGTTTCGCCGCGGTCTGCGCCTCGCGCCGAAAGCGGTCGGCGAACTCGTCGTCGTACGCGTACTGGTCGCTCAGCACCTTGATCGCGACCGGCCGCTCCAGATCGCCGTCCTGCGCGAGGTAGACGGCGGCCATGCCGCCACGGCCGAGGAGCCGGCCGACCGTGTAGCGGCCGCCGGCGAAGGTTTCGGCTGGAGCTCTAGCCACTGGCGGTCGTCGTGCTGGTCGCAGCGAGCGTCGTCGCGTCCTCGACGGTGGCCGTCGCCGACTCTTTGTCTCCGGTCTTCCCCTTGCCGTTCCCTTTGCCCTTGCCCTTGTCGTCCTCGTCTTCCTCCTTGTCCTCTTCCGGCTCAGGAGTCTCCTCGGGGATGAGCCGGACGAGATCCTTGACGGCCGCGAGGAGCTCGTCCTGGAGTGACGAGGGGACGCGGCCCGCATCGATCGCGGCCGTGACGCGTTCCTGAAGGTCGAGTGCTTGCCCGCGCGCGGTCCCGTAGTCCTTGGCCGCGAGGGCGTCCTCCACCTCCTGCGTTTGTGCGACGAGCATTGAGCCGACGCCGGGCAGGAGCTGCTCGTCCGCGCTCTCCGCCGCCGCAGCCCGCAGCGACGAGTGCGATCGCGCTACAGGCCGTGCTCGAGACGAGCTGCCAGCGCCTCGGGAAGGCCCTGCTCACGGATCTCAGTCTGTGTTCGATCGATGGGATAGGCAACACGGTGGAAGTCTGCCCGACGCGCCGTGAGGTCGAGCACGAGGTATGCGGCCCGCGGGTCACCGTCCCGCGGCTGCCCGACCGAGCCGGGGTTGACCAGCCACCTGTCCGCAGAGGCGAGGTCGAGCTCGGTCGAGTCCGGGGCAAGACCCCCACGGAGCGTTTCGGCCTCGAGGGCGATGGAAAGCGCGACGTGGCTGTGCCCGACGAGGACGAGCGGCTCGTCGGCCGCTCCGAGCGAGCCGGCCGCCGCCTCGGCGGAGAGCACATACTCCCAGACGGGGTCGCGCGGGCTCGCGTGGTAGAGGCCGACGCCGTCGCGCGCCGCCGACGGCTCGAGGGACTCGAGGAACTCGCGATGACCGGGCTCGAGCACCGAGGTTGTCCAGCGGGCGCTCTTCGCCGCGTCCGGCTGGAACTCCGCGAGTTCGAGCTGCCCGAGGACCGCAAGATCGTGGTTTCCGACGAGGCACAGATCGGCCCGCTCACGCACGAGGGCGCAGCAGGCGTTCGGCTGCGGTCCGTAGCCTACGAGGTCCCCCAGGCACCAGGTCGCGTCGGGACCCTCGCCGTCGATCGCCTCCAGCACCGCTTCGAGCGCATGCAGGTTTCCGTGAATGTCAGAGATGACGCAGACGCGCACAGGAGGCGCCGAACGGTAGCGAAGGCGGTTGGCGTCCTCGTGGCCGCGGGCACGGGGGCGTTCGCCGCGGCGCTTCTCTGGCAGACGGCCGTGCCGGACCTCGACCTGCCGCGCGTGGACCCGCACACCTACTTCGAGCAGGGTGAGTTGGAGCGCATCGAGCGCTTCCGCACGGTCACGCGCGGCCTCTGGGCGGCGTGGATCGCCCTCGAGCTCGTCGTGCTTGCAGCTCTTGTCTGGAAGGCGAGGACGCTCGCGGCGCAGGTGAAGCGCTTCGCTCGCGGCCGGGTGCGAACCGGTGTGGGCGTGGGACTGATTGCCGTGCTGGCCGTCTGGGGCGCGCGGCTGCCGGTCGCCGGCGTCTGGCACTGGTGGGAGCGCCGTTACGGCCTCTCCCGACAGAGCTATCCGGCCTGGCTCGGTGACCAGGCGATCTCCGCAGGCGTCCGTGCGGCTCTCGTCTCCCTCGCGGTCGCGGGAGCCATCGCGCTGGCTGTGCGCCTCGGCCCGCGGTGGTGGGTCGCAGGAGCTCCTGCGCTCGTCGCGGTTGCGATCCTCTTCGTCCTCGCTCAGCCGCTCGTGATCCAGCCTCTCTTCAATCGGTTCGAGCCGCTCGCGGACCGCAGTCTGGCCGCGCGGATCGAGACGACCGCCGACCGGATGGGAGTCGACCTCGAGCGAGTCGACGTCGCTGACGCGAGCCGCCGCACGACGGCCGGAAACGCGTACGTGGCCGGAATCGGGCCGACGCGGCGCGTGGTCCTCTACGACACCATCCTCGACGGCCGCTTCCGCGACGACGAGGTCGTGGCAATCTCAGCACACGAGCTTGCGCACGTCGCGCGGCGCCATCTCTGGAAGGGCCTCGCGTGGTTCGCGCTCCTCGCGGTGCCCGGCCTCTACCTGATCGCACGAGTCACCGAGCCCCGCGGAGGGCTACGCGATCCTGCGCTCGTGCCGCTCGCGCTGCTCTTCGCGCTCGCGTTGTTCCTGGCGACGCTGCCGCTCCAGAACGCCGTCTCGCGCCGGTACGAGGCCGAGGCCGACTGGCTGGCGCTCGAGGCCACGGGTGACGCCGCCGCTGCGGTGGAGCTCGACCGCCGCCTCGTGCGCAGCTCGCTCGGCGACCCGGATCCGCCGGCCTGGACGAAGCTCTTTCTAGCCACGCATCCGAGCGCTCTCGACCGGATCGCCATGGCCGAGGCTTTTCGCGCGCGCGAGGCTCGCTGAAGGCCCGTTTACCATGGGTGCGATGCCGGTGAATGCGCTCGAGCGACTCGCGAACGAGCTCTCGCGGCTTGCCGACGCGCCCGTCGAGCTCGAGCGGCCGCGCGACCCGACGCACGGCGACTACGCGACGAACGTCGCCCTTCGCGCGGCGCCCACCCGCGGCCGTAAGCCGCTCGAGCTCGCGGAGGAGCTCGCCGGTGCTGCGTCGGGCCTCGAGGGCGTGAAGCGCGCCACCGCAGCGCCGCCCGGCTTCCTCAACCTCGAGGTCGATGCCGGCTGGTACGCGGAGGCGCTCGCCGAGATCTTGCGGGACGGCGCCGACTACGGGGCCGGGACGCCTGATCCCCGAGCCGAGCGCATCCAGGTGGAGCTTGTCTCGCCGAACCCGACCGCGCCTCTGACGGTGGGATCGGCGCGGAACGGGGCCTACGGAGACTCAGTCGCGCGTCTGCTCGAGTTCGCGGGCCATGAGGTCGAGCGGGAGTGTTACTTCAACGACGTCGGGCGGCAGATCGACCTCTTCCGCGCGTCGGTGGAGGCGCACCGCCGCGGCGAGGATCCTCCGGAGGGCGGATACATGGGCGC
>JACCYG010000209.1 GCA_013696595.1 Actinomycetota bacterium
AGCGCCCGGCGAGCATGTCGAGAACGTTCTCGAGCTGCTGGCGCGAGAGCTCGCGAAATGGATAGGCGCGACGGACGAGGTCGTGCAGCTCGTCCACCGAGATCTCCTCCTGCGACGCGATCCCGACGATCTGTTGGGCAACGACGTCGAGTGGGTTTCGCGGCACCTTCGTCTCCTCGATCGCACCCTCGCGCATGCGCCTGGCGACGACCGCGCATTCCAGGAGGTCGGCGCGGAACTTCGGAAAGATGCGCCCCTTCGAGGGCTCGTCGAGCCGGTGACCCGCGCGTCCGACGCGCTGGAGGCCCGAGGCGACGGACTTCGGGGACTCGACCTGGACCACGAGGTCGACCGCGCCCATGTCGATCCCGAGCTCGAGTGACGAGGTGGCGACGAGCGCGGGGATCTCGCCTTTCTTGAGGAGCTCCTCGACCTCGAGCCGCTGCTCGCGCGCGAGCGAGCCGTGGTGTGCGCGCGCGATCTCCCGCTCGGCGAGCTCGTTCAAGCGCAAGGCAAGCCGTTCCGCGAGCCGACGGTTGTTGACGAAGACGATCGTCGAGCGGTGTGCCTCGACGAGCTCGAGCAGGCGCGGGTAGATCGACGGCCAGATCGACTGGTGCTCGGTCGGCTCGCGCATGTCCTCGAGCGGCACGACGACCTCCAGGTCGAGCTCCTTCGCGCGGCCGGCGTCGACCAGCTCGATCGGCCGTCCGCCCGCGACGAAGCGGCCGATCTCCTCCATAGGCCGCTGAGTGGCCGACAGTCCGATGCGTTGGATCGGCTCCCCCACGAGCCGTTCGAGGCGTTCGTGCGAGAGCGCGAGGTGGGCGCCGCGCTTCGTCCCCGCGACCGCGTGCACCTCGTCGACGATCACGAAGCGAACGGTGCGGAGAATCTCTCGCGCGCGCGACGTGAGGAGAAGAAAGAGCGATTCCGGGGTCGTGATGAGGATGTCCGGCGGCTGACGCTGCATCGCCGCGCGCTCCTTCGGCGGGGTGTCCCCGGTGCGAACGCCGACGGAGAGCTCAGAGTCGATGCCGGCGAGCGGGCCCCGTAGATTCCGCTCGACGTCGTAGTTCAGCGCCTTGAGGGGGCTCACGTAGAGGACCTGCGTGCCTTCGCCCGGCTTGGCCTGGTCGAGCGCCCACAGGAAGGCGGCGAGCGTTTTTCCCGAGCCCGTCGGCGCCTGGATCAGCGTGTTCGCGCCCGACGCGATCGCCGGCCAGCCGTGCTCCTGTGCGGGAGTGGGCGCATCGAACGTTTGCTCGAACCAGGTGCGAACGGGGGCACTGAAGGGCGCGAGCGGAGCCACGGCCTCAGCGTACCGGCGGCGCTCAATCCGACGACCTCCTCGTGCTCGTACAAGGGGAAACGGGCTGGAGGGTTGCGATGTCGAAGAGAAGATCAGTCGTGACGCTAGGCGCCCCCCTCACGCTCCTGTTCTCGTTCGTGCTCATCGGCTGCGGCGGCGGCGGAGAGGCGGGCGCGGAGGAAGGCATCAGTGTCGAGCTCGAGGAGGAGGACGGGTCGGGCCAGTCGGGAACGGCCACACTCACATCCGCGGGGGACGGTCGGAGCCGTGTCGCCGTGACGCTCAGCAATCCACCCGACGTTCCACAGCCGTCCCACGTTCACTCCGGTCGGTGCGGCGACATGGGCGACCCGGTCGCCGGTCTCGAAAGCCTCGAAGGCGGTGAGGCGGAAACAGTGATCGAGCTGTCGCTGGCCGAGCTCCAAACGGGGAACCTCGTGGTGCAGGCCCACAAGTCGGACGACGAGTACGACGTGTCCGTCGCCTGCGGCGAGATTCCGACCGCCGGCTAACCGGAGCGCGACAGCGCAGTGCGGAGCGCGGCCCGCGCAGCGAGATGGCCGCACATCCCGTGGACGCCGCCGCCTGGCGGAGTCGACGCGGAGCAGATGAACAGGCCGGGAACAGGCGTCGAGTAGGGCACGACGCGAAGGGCGGGTCTCGCGAGAACCTGAGGGAGATCTTGCGCGCCCCCGTTGATGTCGCCGCCGACGATGTTCGCGTTGCGGCGCTCCAGGTCGGCAGGGCCCATGGCGTGCCGCGCAAGGATCCGGTCGCTGAACCCGGGCGCGAAGCGCTCGATCTGCGCCTCGATCCGCTCGGTCATGTCCGCGGCCGAGCCGTTCGGGACGTGGCAGTACGCCCATGCGGTGTGGGCTCCCTCGGGTGCCCGCGTCGGGTCGTGGAGGCTCTGCTGGCCGATGAGAACGAAGGGGCGCTCTGATTCCCGGCCCTCCCACGCGACGCGCTCCGAGGCGGCGATCTCCTCCATCGTGCCGCCGAGGTGCAAGCACGCAGCGCGCGCGCACTCGGGCGCGCGCCAGGGGATCGGCCCGTCGAGCGCGTAGTCGACCTTGAACGCGCCCGGGCCGTAGCGATAGCGCTCGAGCGCGCGGCGATACGAGGGCGGAAGACGGTCGCCGGCGATCCGGAGGAGCTGGCGCGGCGTGACGTCGCAGAGCACCGCACGCGTTCGCGGCAGCTCGGCCAAGGACACGACTGGTGCACCCGTCTCGATCTCGCCGCCGAGCGAGCGCAGGTACGACGCGAGCGCGTCCGCGATCCTCTGCGACCCCCCGCGCGCGACGGGCCAGCCGGCGACGTGGCCGAGCGTGAGGAGAACGAATCCGACGGCGGCGGTCGGGGTCATGTCCGCCGGCACCATCGCGTGTCCCGAACAACCGGCGAAGAGCGCACGTGCCCGCTCGGTGCGAAAGAGGCTTCGCGCGGCGTTGTCGGCCGATCGAAGCGCGTGGAGCGCGAAACGTGCGAGCGCCACGGGATGCCGGGGAGGGCGGATCACCGGCCCGAGCAGGCTCTCCTCGAGCCGCGCCCAGTCGGCCGCGAGGCGCCCGAAGAGCCGCCGGTAGGCCTCGTCGTCCTCCACGAGCCCGGCCGCGGTCTCGCCGACCGACCGTTCCAGCATCACGGCGGTCCCGTCGTCGAGCGGATGTGCAAGGGGCGCGGGTGCGTGGACGAACTCGAGCCCGTGCTCGGCAAGAGGAAGCGTTCGGAAGAAGGGCGACGCGGCTCCCAGCGGGTGGAACCCCGAGCAGACGTCGTGCGTGAAGCCCGGTAGCGTGAGCTCCTCGGAGCGCGTCCCGCCGCCCAGCGTGTCGGCGGCCTCACGCACGAGCACCGACCGGCCGGCCTGAGCAATCGTAATTGCAGCAGCAAGCCCGTTCGGCCCCGAACCGATGACGACGGCGTCGTACGCGATCCCCCGATTCTAGGTCCCGGGCCGAGACTAGGCCGATCGACTCGTGGGCGGTGGGGCAGGAACCGTCTCGTCGGCGGCTTCGGGACGGATGTCCTCAGCCGACGGGCGCGAGCGAGGTTCGGTTCGCGCGCACCATCTCGCGTGCGATCACGAGGCGCTGGATCTCGTTCGTGCCCTCGTAGATCTGCGTGATCTTCGCGTCGCGCATCATGCGCTCGACCGGGTACTCCTTCATGTAGCCGTAGCCGCCGAGGATCTGGACCGCCTCGGTCGTGACCTCCATGGCGACGTCCGAGCAGTAGAGCTTCGCCATCGCGGACGCGCGCGTGAGCTCGGGCCCGTCCACGCCCTCGTCCGCCATGAGGCCGAACCGGTAGAGAAGGCCGCGTGCCGCCTCGCATTTCGTCTCCATGTCGGCGAGCTTCGCGGCGACAAGCTCGTGCTCGACGATCGGCTTCCCCATCGTCTCGCGGCTCTTCGCGTACTCGAGCGCGTAGTCGGTGGCGCCCTGCGCGATCCCGAGCGCCTGGGCCCCGATCCCCGGGCGCGAACGGTCGAGGACCCGCATCGCGACCTTGAACCCCTCCCCTTCCTCCCCGATGAGGTTCCCCGCAGGCGCCCGGCAGTCGTTGAAGAAGACCTCGCCCGTCGTCGAGCCCTTGATGCCCATCTTCGGCTCGATGCGCCCGATCTCGAGGCCTGGCGTATCCGCCTCGACGACGAAGCAGGAGATACCACTGTGACCGGCGTCGGGATCGGTCTTCGCAAAGACCGTGTAGACGCCCGCCACGCCCGCGTTCGTGATGAACCGCTTGCCGCCGTCGAGCACGTACGCGTCGTCTTCTCGCCGAGCGGTCGTGCGCATCGCGGCGGAGTCGGAACCTGATCCGGGCTCGGTGAGCGCGTAGGCCGCGAGCCACTCTCCGCTCGCGAGCCGCGGCAAATACCTCTCCCTCTGCTCGTCCGTGCCGGCGAGCTTGAGGGCGAGCGCGCCGAGCTCCTGGACTGCGAGGACGAGCCCTGTCGTCGCGCACGCTTTGGAGACCTCCTCGATCGCGACGAGAAGCATGAGCGTCCCCGTGCCGGTGCCGCCGTGGCGCTCCTCGAAGGGAAGGCCGAAGATCTCGTGCTCGCGGAGGACCTCGACGAGGTCCCAGGGGAACTCCCCGGTCTCGTCGATCTCGGCCGCGCGCGGCGCGATGCGCTCGCGCGCGAGCGTGCGAACGAGCTCGCGGACCTCGCGCTGATCCTCCGAGAGCGGGTCATAGCCCACCTTCAAATCTTACGTCGGCGGCCGCGTTTCCTCGTCCCGCGCTAGCGCCAGAAGACGTCCGACGCTTCGATCGGGATGCGGATGAGCCGCGTCGCGCGCTCGCCGGCCGCCGAGATGTACACGCCGTCCGCGGCGGCGACGGCGTTCCACCGCTCGTCGGGCGACCACGTGATCGCCGTCGCTCCCCGGAGCTCAAGCGGGAGCTGGCGTCCGGTCGCGTCCATAAGGACGAGGCCGCGCGGGTCGTCGACGCGGGCGGCCACGTAGCTCCCGAACGGGCTCACGCGCAGCCTCGAGAGGCTTCGGTACGGGTTCGGGAGCGCTGCGACGAGGCGCCGGCCGCTGAAGAGCGCCATGACCGTGTTCTCGCGTCCCTGGTCGTTGACGATCGCCGCGAACAGGTTCGTCCGAAGCCACGCCACCTCCTCGAGGACGGGGGAGCGGACTCCCCACGGGTCGGGCCTGAGCTCGCGGGCAAAGTCCCAACGCGCGACGAGTTCGTGTACACAGGGTCGTCCGTCCCCGCACGGCGCGAACACGAAGAGGGCGCCGTCGCGAACGAACGACAGCTGATCTTCGGTCGTCCATGCGGGCGCGCAACCCTTGATCCGTTCGTTCACGGCGCTCAACTGCCCGACGATCTCGATTTCCCCCCTTCGGCAGTCGGCGCGAACGTCGCCGCCCGCGTCGAAGACCTCGCCGGCGAAACCGAGCCACCCTCCCGGCGAGGCACTGAAGCGGCAGCTTCGCACCTGGGGGGACACGGCCTCCGTGAGCTCGGGCAGATTGACGACGCGAACCGCGCAGCTTCGGGTGCTCCACACGAGCTGGCCGTGTACGCCTGCTGCGCGGAGCTCCTCGGCGACCGAGGCGGCATCGCTCAGCACGCCGCTTGTCGTCTGTTCAGGCGTGCGGCTCGGGAAGTCCTTCTCACCGAAGAGTGCATCTGCCGCGGCCACGAGCGCCACGGCGCCGACGGCGACGACGATAAGCCAGCTGCCAAGGCGGCGCATGGGGTCCCTCCGCGTGTCATAGCACGATCCAGGGAAAACCTCTCCCAGTCCGAGCGAGACAAGGAGTCGAGATGCCTGGCAAAGAGGAGCTTCCGGACACGCTCAAGCGCTCGCCCAAGAAGGCGCAGCGGACCTGGGTGAAGGCGCACGACGCCGCCGTCGAGCAGTACGGGGAAGGCGAGCGCGCACACCGAACGGCTTTCGCGGCGTTGAAGCATTCATTCGAGAAGGTCGAGGATCACTGGGAGGCGAAAGACGAGAAAGGGCCTTCGGACCCCCGCTCGACCAAGACGACCGCGCAAGCGGCGCGCGGCGAGGGTGAGACGTTCGGCGGTGTCGATTACTACGGCAGCACGAGGAACGAGCTGTACGAGCGCGCGAAGAAACTCGGTGTCGAGGGACGCTCGAAGATGTCGAAGCGAGAGCTCGCCCGAGCCATAGCCGACAACAGGGCTAGCCCCGTGCGTCGTAGGGGCCGGACTTGTCCGGCCTGCGTACTGCCGAGCGTTGTACGCTTGGCCCGCACAAGGAGGGAGCCATGCGCGGGTGCCCCGGTTGCGGCAGCCCGGTCGACGAGAGCTTTCGCTACTGCCCGTGGTGCGCGGCGCCACAGCGGCTGAAGCTCGTGGACTTCTTCCGTCCTCATCCGCTCATCGAGCAAGACCAGACGAAGGCTCTGCGCGTCTCCCGCTATCTCGCCGGCCCCGCTCCCAAGCGCCACGTCCGCTTCAGCGTCTGGGAC
>JACCYG010000261.1 GCA_013696595.1 Actinomycetota bacterium
ATCGTCGCCTATGCGCTCCTAGCCGTCGCGCTCGCGGTGGCCGCCGTCGCGTTCGCGTCGCTCCTCACGCGCCCCGAGCCGAAACCGCCCGCACCGCGTCCTCAGTTCGGCCAGTTCCGCCCGACGACGGGCGGGCTCGAGGGGGCGAGCCAGATCGCCGAGTTCGTGGCGCCTCGGTATCGGCTTCCGAGCGGCAAGCAGATGGTCGCGGTCGCGGCCGGGCCTCTGAGCGTCCAGGAGACGCCGATTCCGGCCATAGCGATCCAGGAGAATGCGCAGGGTAGCGACGGGGACGTCCAAGTCGTCCCGGCCGAGAACGCCGTCGTCTATTCGCTGTGCGGGCTCGGAAAGGATTGCTCGATTCCGGAAGGCAAGCCGTCGCGGGTGCGCGGCCGCCTCGTTCGCCGCGAGGCGATCGAGCTCGCGCTCTACACGTTCGCCTACGTGGACGGTGCCGATTCGACGCTTGCTTTCATACCTCCGCCGAAGGGCAAGACGGCGCCGTATCTCGTGTACTTCCGCCGCGAGGATCTCGACCTCGACGAACGCGTGAAGGCGGCGTTCGTCGAAGCTCGCCCGCCCCCGCCGGGGCAGATGACTCGAGCGGAGGCGACGGCGATCGACACACTGACCATTCCGCGCACCTTCAAGTTCGCTTTTCGGCAGCTTCAGGACGGAAGACCGATCCTCGTCCTCGAGCCGCTCGAATCGACGGCATGACGCCCGAGGAACGCGAGGCGCTCGCGCGCGCCCGCGCGCGCCTCAACCTCCTCGACCTCTATCCACGGCCCGTCCGGATCGACCGCGTTCGCGTCTTCACCGTTCCGCTCTTCTTCAAGCTGCCGAGGCTGCGTCGCTACGCCGGCTACGCGCTCTGGCGGACGATCCTGCTTCGCCGGCCCCCGGGCAGAGGGTCGGGCGACGATCTCGTGACGCACGAGCTCTGCCACATCTGGCAGATGCAGAACCGCCCGTTCGACGTGATCCTGAAGTTCCTGACAACCCGGTATCGACGTAATCCGTACGAGCGCGAGGCGCGCCGGGCCGTCGAAGAAACGCGCGCGTGTTGAGAGGACGGGCCGGCCTTCGCCGTCGTTTGCCGGCACCCTGCCGGGGTAGCACCTCTTCATGGTGACGCGGTCCCGAGTGCTCATCGTCTTGCTCGCGGTCAGTACGGCGGTGCCGGCCCTGGCCGCAGCGCAGGGCACGTCGGCGATCGACCGCGCCGTCGACGCGCTCGCGAGCGACAACGTGTACGTCGATCCGGCGGCAGGCGCCGATGTCGACGCGGACGGGCTCGCCAACCTGATCGGGGATACCGACGCGGGCCCGATGTACGTCGCCGTTCTGCCGAAGGAAGCGGCCGGCGAGGCCGGCGGGGACACCCGCGGCGTCCTCGTCGCGATCGTGAACGGGCTTCGGCGCGAGGGAACGTACGTGGTCGTCGTCGGACGGTCGCTCCGCGCCGGGGCTACCAAGGGCGCCCTCCCGGAGGGGGTCGCGCCGCGGATCGCGTCCGAGGTGGTCGCGGCGCACGAGGGTGACTCGGCCGAGGCGCTCCTCGAAGACTTCGTCGTTCGCGTTGGCCAGGCGAAGCGAGCCGAGACGGAGGGCGCCGGTGACGGTCCGGGCGCCGGCGCATTGATCGTGCCGCTTCTGGCCGTCGGCGGGGCGGGGTTCTTCCTCTTCCGGCGGCGCAAGCGCAGGCAGCAGGCCGATGCGGACTTCGCCGAGGTGAAGGCGACGGCGCAGGAGGATCTCCTCGCGCTCGCCGACGACATTCGTGACCTCGACCTCGACGTCGAGATGCCCGGAGTGGACGAGCAGGCGAAGGCGGACTACGGCCGCGCCGTGACGATGTACGAGCGGGCGGACGGGCTGCTGGACCGCGCGCGCCGGCCCGAGGATCTCGGGGAGTTCAGCGCCGCGATCGAGGAGGGCCGCTGGGCGATGGCCTCCGCCAAAGCACGGCTCGAGGGGCGGGAGCCGCCCGAGCGGCGTCCGCCGTGCTTCTTCGACCCGCGCCACGGGCCCTCCGACCGTGACGTCGAGTGGACACCCCCGTGGGGCTCGCCGCGTCTCGTGCCTGCGTGCGAGGCCGACGCCCAGATGGTCGAGCGCGGCCTCGAGCCCGCCGCGCGCGAGGTGACGACGCGGGGCGAGCGAGTGCCGTACTGGAACGCAGGACCGGCCTACGGGCCGTGGGCAGGCGGATTCTTCAGCCCGTTCGGCGGCCTCTTCCCGGGCATTCTCATCGGCTCG
>JACCYG010000263.1 GCA_013696595.1 Actinomycetota bacterium
CGTCCGAGACGAAGGTCCAGGGTTCGCGGAGGAGTTCATCGACCTCGCCTTCGACCCGTTCTCGCGAGGCGACCCGGCCCGTTCGGGCCCCGGCGCCGGGCTCGGCCTCGCGATCGTCGATGTGATCGCCCGCGCGCACGGCGGCGCGGCGCACGCGGCGAATCGCGACCGCGGAGCCGACGTCTGGATCGAGCTTCCTGACGAACCGACCGCCTGAAGGCGAGCGCGGCTAAGCCGCGCCGAGATCGCCTATCGCGCTTCGTCTACGGCCGCATGCAGGAGGACCGACCAGGTCTTTCGAAGCTTCTCGGCCGGGTATAGAAGTCGCGGTGACTCAGGGAGAGCTGTTCGGGTCGGCGGCGCCGCTCATTCCCGAGCGGCCGGCGCTGCCCAAGGTTCGCGAGGCGGCGGCCGGCTGCAAGGCGTGCGATCTCTGGCGCTCCGGGACGCAGACCGTGTTCGGCGAGGGAGCCGCGGGCGCGACGGTGATGTTCGTCGGCGAGCAGCCCGGGAACGACGAGGACCTGGCGGGCCGCCCGTTCGTCGGCCCGGCCGGCCGCATCCTCGACGAGGCGCTTGCCGAGGCCGGGATCGACCGCGCTCAGACGTACGTCACGAATGCGGTCAAGCACTTCAAGTGGGAGCCGCGTGGGAAGCGGCGCATCCACCAGAAGCCGAACTGGGCCGAGATGACGGCGTGCCGGCCGTGGCTCGAGACTGAGATCGAGCTCGTGAAACCGAAGGTCGTCGTCTGCCTGGGTGCGACGGCAGCGCAGTCTCTCCTCGGCCGGCAGTTTCGCGGCGGAATGACGACTCGTCGTCGGGATCGTGATGGCCTCCCCCTTGCGGAGCGTCGCGGTGTACCTGAACGCGGACGCGTATACGGGCGCGACCGAGGACGCGTCAGCGTCCCGTCCAGCGCGGGCCCGGCGCGGCGCAGCGCTTTTTGTTCCGAAAGGGGCCCCTAAAGGCCGACTACGTCAGACGCGACGAGGAAAAGAAACGAACAAGACAGGGCAAGGACAAGCGCGACTGCAGCTCCCCAACGGACGGCGCGAGTCGCGGTCGGGGAGGACGCGGAGGACGACGTCGACGTCGCGTCGCCGGACACCGCGACGAGGAACTGCCTTGGCTCGGATCATGCGTCCGTCCGCCACGCCCGGCGGAACGTCGATTTTCACCTTCTGCTTCGTCTTCTCACGTCCCGATCCGAGGCACTAAGGGCAGGGGACGATCACGACGCGGCCGCTGCCGCTGCAGTCGGTCACTTGTCGATCTGGAGGACGCGCCCCTCGACGTCCTCCGCCTGGCGACGCAGGCCCTCGCTTTGCACCGCGCACAATCCTCGAGGGGTGAACCTCGCGCGGCTCCGGTCCCGGCAGGCCGTGCAGAACCCGACCTTGCGGGTCGCTCCGCGCACTCGAAGCGCGAAGCGGGACCCTGGCGCTTCGCCGCCAAGGGAGTAAGCTCCGTATGGGATGAGGGTGCATGCGGCTGTTGCTCTCGTGCTCGTGGCTGTTGCGGGCGTCTGGAGCTCCTTCGCGCTCGGGCAGGTTCCGAGTGTGACCCTGCCGACCGTGACCGTCCCTTCGGTCACCGTGCCTTCGGTCACCGTCCCTTCGGTCACCGTCCCTCTCCCGGTCACCGAGGTGACGATTCCATCGGTGACGGCCATCACGGGCACGACCCAGTCGGCTGGGACCGCGGTGGGCGACGTCACCGGCCAGGATGGCGGCTCGGCCGGCGGTGCGAACCAGGGCGGCGGCTCGGCCGGCGGCGCGAACAGCGGCGGCAGGCCCCGGTCGGAGGCGTCCCGAAAGAACCCCGAGCTCCACGCGTATCCCAGGCGCTTCAAAAACCGGCGCCAACCGGGCGAGCCGTACGGGACGACGTTGAGCCTCTGGATCAGAAATGGGGCGCGCGTGGACTTCTTCATCCGACGCGAGTCGCCCGACTGCGAGTTCGTCGGATCGTTCAGCTACCGGGCCCACGGCGGTGTCAACCGGCTTCGCTGGCTCGGCCGTTTCCGTGGCAAGCCGCTCCCGCCCGGCACGTACAGGATCACGGCGGTCGCGTCACGCGGATCGAGCAAGCTCTCACGCGGGAGCGTCCGGGTGGTGATTGCGCCGCCGAACCGCACAGCCAAGAACGTCGATCCGCAAGCCTCGCAGTGCACGGGCTCAGAGTGGGAGAGCCCCGTCGGCGCGGAGTCGGACGGCAGCGCAGCGGCTGGTCGCAGCGGCGAGGACAGCGACGGGGCGACGGAAGCGGCGCAGGAGGACGTGGCGGGCACGACGGCATCGTCCGAGCCGCCGACGGCCGGAGTCGACGTTGCAGGCCCGGTGCGCGACGGACGGATCGTCGGTGTCCTGTGGAACGCGTTCGACGACGCGCCGTCTTGGCCCCAGCTGCTCCTGCTCGGCGCCCTCGCGGCGGCGCTCCTGCTGCTCCTCCTTGCGGC
>JACCYG010000264.1 GCA_013696595.1 Actinomycetota bacterium
GCGTTCGCTCTCGGTCAGCCGGGACGAACGCGAGGGCGTCGGCGGGGGTACGCCCCACGACATCGGCAGTCAACGCGGCGAACGTTTCAGCGAGGCGGCGGAGGCCGCGCTCCTTCCACGCAGTGACGAGCGTCCGCGCGGGTCCGTCGTACGCCACGGCGGCGCGCGCCGTGCGGAAGGCAAGACGGCGGCCGGCGCACTCCGAGCAGCGCTCGACCGGCCAGGCCGTCGGGCCTCCGCACCTCGCACAGAGGGGCGGGTGGAGCCGCCGCAAGGACGAGACACAGGCCGCGCAGACGTCGTCTTCGCCCGAGCGACAGACGACGCAGCAGCGTGGAACGACCAAATCGAGAATGGATGCGGAGTTCACGCACGAAACGAGCGTACGACGGAAAGTCGCGCTAGTGGCGCGCGAATCGTGACGACTTCGAGGAAAAGCGCTACGACCTGCGCGCTGCCGGATACCGGAGGATGCTCTCCGCAAGCTTGGACGCGTCCCCGAAGATCCCCGCAACGGCGAGGCCCTCATCCGGAACCACGCTTCCAGGCAGAAGCGCGGCCCGCCGGATCGCGGCTTGCCGGCCAACCTTCGAGTCGGCCCCGATCGCAGCCGGCCCGCGAATCTGCGCGCCGTCCTCGATCTCGACGTTTCGCCCGAGCACGACCGGACCGTCCACTTGCGCCCCCGCACTGATCCGGCAGCCGTCTTCGGCCCAGATACCGGGGGCGATCTCCTCCCCAGGGATCTCGACGCGCACCTGGCCGAGCACGGCCTCGAGGATGCCGTTTCGGAGCGCGTCGAGGTCGCCGACGTCGTTCCAGTACGCCATGGTCGTATAGGCGTAGATCGGTTCGTTGGCGGCCACGAGCATCGGCCAGATGTCGTTACCGAAATCGACGAATGTGTCTCGCGGAATCCGTTCGAGGAGATCCGGCTCGATCACGTAGACGCCGCAGTTCGCGAGATCCGAGCGCGCCTCGTCACGGTTCGGCTTTTCTTGGAATCCGCGAATTCGCGTGTCCCGGTCGAGGATGACCACGCCGTACGAGGAAGGGTCCTGCACCGGCTTGACCGCGAGGGTCGCAAGCGCCCCCGAGCGCCGGTGGTGCCCGAGGAGGGCGGTGACGTCGATGTCGTGCAGGCCGTCACCCGACGTGACGAGGATCGTCTCGTCGCCCCACAAATCCTCCAGCTTCTTCGTACCCCCGGCCGTCCCGAGCAGCTCTGGCTCGTGCGACCAGCGGATCGACATGCCGAGGTCGGAGCCGTCGCCGAAATAGCCCTGGATCATCTCCGGCGCCACGTGGAGGTTGATCCCGACCTCCTCGATCTCGTGGCGGCGCAGGAGGTTGAGCAGGTGGTGGAGCACCGGCCGGTTTGCGATCGGCATCATCGGCTTAGGGAGGAAATCGGTCAGCGGCCGGAGCCGGGTACCGAGGCCCGCCGCCATGACCATCGCTTTCATGCCGGCCGCTCCAGGCCGGAGCGCTCGCCCACCTCTTCGTCCTCGAAAAACGCCAGCTCACCTGGAATGAAGGAGATGATCGTCCCGCAGCCGGAACGGACGACGGTTTCGAGTGCGGGGTTCAAATCCATTTCGGTCGCATCGCGGTCCAGGTCCGAGGAAATGACGAAACAGCGCCGTGGCGCACCCTTTTCTGGGAGAACTCGGTGGGTCTCGTCCGCATTCTGATCCGACGCTCCGATCTTCGTTGCCGACGGCGGGTCAAGGCGCGGGAAGTGGTTGAGTTCCGCGAGCACTCTTCGCCTCGCCTTCCGCTTGGCACTCCGAAGCTGTGCCCGCCAGCGCTGCCGAAAAGCGGACTCGAAGAAGAGCGCAACGTCCTCGTGTGATGAAGCGGGCTGTTAGCTGCTTCGCCGGGCAAGATGCACGAGCATTTTGCCCGGTTACGTGCCCTCATCCCACGAGGCCAGGTAGCGGGCCTGCTCCTCGGTGAGGTGGTCGATTTCGACTCCCAGGGTCTCGAGCTTCAGACGGGCGATCTCGCGATCGATCTCCTCGGGAACGGTGTAGACGCGCCGTTCGAGGCCGGACGCGTTGCTCACGAGGTACTCGGCCGAGAGCGCCTGGTTTGCAAAGCTCATGTCCATCACAGCCGCCGGGTGACCTTCCGCGGCGGAGAGGTTCACGAGGCGCCCGTCCGCGATGAGATAGAGCCGTCGCCCGTCGCCGAGCTCGAACTCCTCCACGTTCTCGCGTGCTCGCCGTCTCGAGACCGAGAGCTCTTCGAGGGCGGGAATGTCGATCTCGACGTTGAAGTGCCCGGTGTTCGAAAGGATGGCGCCGTCCTTCATCCGCTCGAACGCGGCGTGGCTCAGGACGTGCTTGTCGCCCGTCGCCGTGCAGAAGATGTCGCCGATCTCGGCCGCGCGCTCGGTGGGCAGAACCTCGAATCCGTCCATCAGCGCCTCGAGCGCCCGCAGCGGGTCGATTTCGGTGATGATCACGTGCGCGCCCATTCCGCGTGCGCGCGAGGCCACGCCTCGGCCGACCCAGCCGTAGCCCGAGACCACGAACTTGCGGCCAGCGAGGAGGACGTTCGTCGCGCGGATGATCCCGTCGATCGTGGACTGCCCCGTCCCGTAGCGGTTGTCGAACAGATGCTTCGTGTTCGCTTCGTTCACGGCGACGATCGGGAAGCCGAGCCCGCCTTCGGCTTCGAGTGCGCGCAGCCGGATGACGCCGGTCGTCGTCTCCTCGGTGCCGCCGATGATCTCTTCGAGCTGGTCGCGGCGATCCTTGTGCAGGACACCGATGACGTCGGCGCCGTCGTCCATCGTGATCTGCGGCCGGTGGTCGACCGCGGCGGAGATGTGCGAGTAGTAGGTGTCGTCGTCCTCGCCCCGGATTGCGAACACGGGGATCCCGTACTCGGAGACGAGCGCGGCCGCGGCGTCGTCTTGCGTGGAGAGAGGGTTCGACGCGCAGAGGACAACGTCCGCGCCGCCGGCCTTGAGGGTCCGGGCGAGGTTCGCCGTCTCGGTCGTGACATGGAGGCATGCCGAGATGCGATGGCCGGCGAGCGGCTGTTCGCCCTCGAACCGTTCCCGGATCGCGGCGAGGACCGGCATCTGCCGATCGGCCCACTCGATCCTCGTCACGCCCTCGGCGGCGAGCGAGAGATCCTTGACATCGTGCTGGGGTGCGGTGGTCGCCATGCCGGGTTGCGAGTTTACTGACGCGGTCGTTCCGTCGTCGCGTACCCCTTGCCGGGCGATCCGCATGGCCGATCGAGACGAGTTGCGCCGAAGTCGTTACAGCCCGTGACCCACGCGCGCGCGTTCCCGCGGTACGCTGATCGCGAGGGGGTACCTAATGGGGGTCCCCCGGGGGAATCAATCGCGCGCAAGTAACTCAGGGCGCGTCAAGGGCGCGGCTCGCCGCCCGGTCACGCGACGGTTGCCTAATCCGCGCGGCCGTAGCGGTCTTCGAGCCGCACGACGTCGTCGACCTCGGGTGAGGACACTTCGAGGAGGAGCGAGTCCTCGAGCGCGCGCCAGCGGTGAACGGCGCCCGGCGTGATGTGAAACGCCTGCCCCGGGCCGACGATCTCCGTGTCCGGCGGCCGGCCGGGATCGCCGATCTCGAGCTCGATTCGCCCCTCGTGGACGTACGCCACCTCGTCCTTCTGGTGATGGAACTGGAGGCTCAACTGCTCGCCCTTCCGGACGAAGAGAACCTTGCCGCAGTAGCGGTCGGTGAGCCCGTAGATCAACTCGTAGCCCCAGGGTTTCTCGACCCGGCGGACGTCGCTCGCGAACCGGTCGAGACCGCCGACGTTCGTCGAGAGCTCGCTCACCGGACTTCCTCGAAGCGCGGCGGTCGCCAATCAGGATGACGCTCGAGAAACTCCTCGGCGCCGCGCAGGTCTTTCGGCGTGTTCACGGTCAACCAGACGCCCTCGTGCCGAAAGGCGAAGAGGCGACCTTCGGCGGCGAGCGCGGGAAACGTGCTCCTCTCGTGATCCCCTCGGTTCGGCAGCCGCTCGATGGCCTCCTCCTCGAGGACGTAAAGACCGGCGTTCGCCCACTGCGGCAGACGGCCTGCCTCGGCGAACGCGGTGACGACGTCTTGATCCCCGAGCTCGACGACGCCGAATGCAGACGGCATCGGGGCTACGGTGATCGTTGCGGCACCGCCGCGGTCCCGGTGAAACGAGAGGAGGGCTACGAGATCGACGTCGAGAAGCTCGTCGCCGTTGAGCGCAAGGACGGGAGTGCCGCCCGTTAGCGCCGCCGCCGCAAACCGAAGGCCTCCGCCGCGGCCGAGTGGCTCTGGCTCCCCGACCGCAACGATCTCTGCGCCGAGGCCCGCGAGACGAGCCTCGAAGAGCGGTTCGTCACCGGCCGCGCAGCTCACGATCACGCGATCGACGCCGGCCTCAACGAGCCGGCCGATGGCGTACGCAGCAAGCGGGTGTCCCGCGACGGGAACGAGCGGCTTCGGTCGACCCCCGGCCACGTCCCCTAGACGCTCTCCCTTGCCGCCCGCGAGGAGGAGTGCTTCCATCAGTGCCGGACGCCCGGCTCTCGATCCTGGGTTTCTGGAACCGCGTGCAGAGCTGACGACGCGCGGCCGATCGCCTCGTATGTGAAGCCTGTCCGGCGAACCTCATCCGGATCGAGCATGTTGCGCCCATCCACGATGAGCGGATTTCTCATGGCCGCGCGCACCTCCGGCGATGCGAGACCCCGAAGCTCGTCCCAGTCCGTGACGATGACGGCGCCGTCGGCGCCCTTGACGGCGTCGAGGAGGTTCTCCGCAAACTCGATTCCGGTCAGGTGCTTCCGCGCCTCTGGCACCGCTACCGGGTCCCACGCGCGCACGTGGGCACCTTCTGCGAGAAGTCTCGAAGCGAGCACGATGCTCGGTGCTTCCCGCATGTCGTCCGTCTTCGGCTTGAAGCTGAGCCCGAGCAGCGCGATCTTCTTCCCGGTAAGCGGCCCGAGATACTTCTGGAGCTTTGCCACGACGCGCCGCTTCTGGAGCTCGTTCACCTCGATCACGGCCGAGAGGAGCTGGAAGTGGTAGCCGGAGT
>JACCYG010000311.1 GCA_013696595.1 Actinomycetota bacterium
AGCGGCGCGGTCGTCACGACGAGCAAGCGACGCGCAGTCACGCTACTCGGGAGATACCTGGAGCGACCAGGAGCGAAACACGGCATTCAAATGGTGTAAAGGACCTCAAAAAGCTGGGATTCCAGGCCGAAACGAATAGCAGGATGAAGCGGCTCGCCGCTCTTTCAGCCCGTCCCGTCACACATCAATCCGCTGCGACGCTAGCCGACCTCAACGCCTCGGCGAGCGCCTGGGAGACCCCCTTCACGACCGATTGCAGCGGCGTCTCCGCGCGATCGAGCTACGACGCGATCTACGGTGGCACGACGAGCCGCTACGCCACGCTCGCTTCGAGCCTCACCTCTGACGGCGTCAATGCCGTCGCGTTCCAGTCCTTCGCGGGCACCGTGTGCGACGGAGCGCTCGCCTACTACAAGGGCGGCAGAATTCGTGTGGCGACCGGCTCAGTCGCCCCAGTCGAAGTCACGCGAACGCCCCCAGAAGCTGTCCTCGTCGGGCGTCTCAGTCGCGGTTTCTTCGGGCTCCTCGGCGGGCTGCGGCCAGGCGAGCACCGTCGCGTTCAGGTCGGGCTCGCTACCGTCGAGCGTGTCTTCGATGCGGGCCTGCTCTTCGGTCTTGAACAAGGGATGGTTCGTGAATGGGTCATCGACGCGGTACCGAGTGAGCGGCATGGCCGGGTCGAGGTCTGAGTTTCGGCGCTTGAGCTCGAGATGTTCCTCGATCACTCGGGCGAAAGCCGTTTCCATTCGCACCTCCGTGGTCGCGGTTTCCAAACGAAGTGGGCGATTGTAGACGAATGTCGATAGCGGTCAACCGCGAACCGCCCGAAGAAGAGGCTAGGCGGTTCGCCGGACGGCGGCAGCCTCCGCCCGGACCACCTTGTTCTTGCCTGCCGCCTTCGCGCGGTAGAGCGCGGCGTCGGCCGCTGCGATGAGCGCTTCCTGGGTCGGCTCACCCGGGTAGGCCGCGATGCCGAAGCTCGCGGTGACGGTCACGACCGCGCCCGGATAGGTCTCGATCGCGCGCTCGGCCATCGCGGCGCGGATGCGCTCGGCCACGCGCTCGGCGCCCTCCGTCCCCGTTTCCGGAAGCAGGACGGCGAACTCCTCCCCTCCGTAACGGGCGGCCGTGTCGATCCCACGCACGTTGTCCTGAAGCACGTCGGCGAACGCGCGAATGACGTCGTCGCCTGCCAGATGGCCGTACCGGTCGTTCACGTGCTTGAAGTCGTCGAGGTCGGCGAGGATGATCGCGAGCGAACCGCCCAAGCGCTCGACGCGGGTGAGCTCGGTCGCAAGCGACTCCTCGAACTGGCGGCGGTTCGGGAGCTCCGTGAGGCCGTCGGTCACCGCCTCGAGCTCGAGCCGGCGGTGGAGGCTCGCGTTCTCGAGCGCGGTGCGCGCCTGCGAGGTGAGCCAGTGCACGAGGTGAGTCGCGTCCTCCCCGAACCCCTCCTCAGGCGGAACGAGGACGAGAACGTTGTCGGCCTGGTCGTCGTTCCCGAGCGGAATCTTCAGCGGCTCCCCGCCGGCCTCCGGACGGCCGGCGCGGGCGAGCTCCTCGCCCTCCGAGACCAGGGTCCCGCCGACGGCGCCGGTCGCCTCGACCATGCTCTCGAGGATCACGGGAAGGAGAACGTAGGGGTTGTGTGTCGCGGAGAGCGTCTCGCCGAAGCGCGCGATTGCGTCGCGTGTCTTCGTGCGTTCCGCCGCGAGCTCCTCGATTCGCGCCTCGAGCTCGGAGGCCATGTGATTGAACGCGCGGCCGAGCGAGGCGAACTCGTCGCCTCCGCGGACGGGGACACGCGACGAGAAGTTCCCGCGCGCGATCGCGCCCGCCGCTTCGGAGAGCGCTTTAAGCGAGCGCACGATCATCCGGCCCAGGCTGTACGTGAGGATGGCCGCCGCGAAGAGAGCCATCGCTGCGAGGAAGAGGATGCGCCGACGGAGCTGCTCCGCCTGGGCGTCAATCGCCGATTTCGGAGTGAGCGCGACGAGCGTCGTTTCCCCCGGACCCGCGGCGAGGCGCGTCGCCAGCGC
Organism: Actinomycetota bacterium; assembly: GCA_013696595.1. Classification (GTDB taxonomy): domain Bacteria; phylum Actinomycetota; class Thermoleophilia; order Gaiellales; family Gaiellaceae; genus JACCYG01. Next base: position 2,040 of record JACCYG010000311.1, read on the forward strand.
CCGGAAGGTCTCGTTTCCGATCCTGATGTCGCCGGGGCGCTCGACCGGGAGGCGGGCCTGCTCCAGCCCCGTTTCGCCCACGACTACCCGGCCGCCGCTCACGAGCGCGAGCGCGTCGTCGGCGTCGAGCCCCGGATTCGAGCCGAGCTCCTCGACGAGCTCGTTGTCGAGCGGAACGGAGACGACGACACGACCGAGCGTGTCCCGGTTCTGGTCGACCACGCGTGCCGACCGCCGGACGGCCAGCGCGGGCGGGGGTGTGCCCGCCGCGAGCTGACCAGCGGAGAAGAACGCGGCGTTCGGGACCTCGCGGTAAAGACGCGACAGAGCGCCGCGATTCTTCGCGGCAAGGGCTTGGTGGAACCCGGTCGCGCGGGCGAGCGAAGCGGCCGACTGCTCTGCGTCCTGCACACGGCGCGTGAAGTCCGCAACGGTCACGCGGAGGTCCGCGTTCAGGCGCGCGTCGGCGCGGTCCACCTCACCGCGCGCGGCGACCTCGCTGAACGCCCAGAGTGCACCCAGGAGTGGCAACAGCGCGAGCAGCAGGAAGTACGCCACGAGGCGCACCTCGAAGCTGCTGACTTGCCTTCCGAGCCGTGGATTCAGTCGGCGCATCGCTCATCTGTCTATCGACCCCTTCGGCGCCCCCCTTTAGAGGGAGAATCCCTGCAAAGCTCGAGAAATTCAGAAGATCGGCCGACCGAGCACGACGGCGAGGATCATCCCGGTAAACCAGCAGGTCGTTGCGGCAGCCAGCGCGAACGCGGCAAGCCTCCGTTGTGGGCCTCCCATCGCCGCCGCGACGAGCGCGACGAGGATCGCCGCCGGGCCGATCCTGCCGGGGTACCAGATGAGCGCGAGCAGGCCCGCGAAGAGGGCTGCGGCGGCCATATAGCCCGCGACCGTGTAGGACGCCGGTTCCCGGAAGTCGCCCTCGCCGCGCTCGTCCGCGCTCACGAGGTGCGTGCGTACGTGCGAACCGGTGCCGGCCGCCGACGCAACGGCGAGCCGTGCGGGCCGCCTCGCGGCCTGCCGGTGCGATCACGATGGAGGGTGGGGCGCCATCCGGGTCCGCCGTGTCCGCCGAGTGCGTCCGCCGCCGGGCCGTCGGCAAAGGCCTCAGGGGGATCCTTGACCGCCCACCAGATCACCCACGCGAGATACAGGACGGGGATCTTCAGGATCACCATGAACCAGAGGGTGAGCCAGAGCATGGATCCCGAGTGTAACGGAGGGCTTCCACGACCGCCGCCGGTGCCACGTGGCACGTTCTACTCGCGCGCGCGAGTTGCCCCCGGGGGACCCCCTGTAGACACCCCCTTGCGGTCAGCCTAGCGCGGAAAAACACGCGTGCGTGACACGGAATGCGACGAAACCGAGGGATCGCGTCACAAGTTGCCGAGCCCGCGCGGGTCACCTTCCGCCTTTTGTGTTCCGCTCTCGTGGGAGCCCGGAGGCCGAAGCACCGCGAACTGGTCGGTGACGGCGAGCTCGCGCCTTCGGAAGCGGAAGACGGCCGCGGGGCGCCCGCCTGATCGTCCCGGCGGGCGCTGCTCACCCGTCGGCTCGAGCAGCCGCCGCCGCACGAGCACGCGTTGGAGGTTCGTGGCCGAGACGTCATGGCCGAGAGCCGCCCGGTACAGCGCCCGAAGCTCCGAGATGGTGAAGGAGGGCGACGCAAGCGCGAAGCCGATGTTCGTGTAGGAGAGCTTCGCGCGTAGGCGCTCTCTCCCGGCGAGCGCAATCGCTTCATGGTCGAACGCGAGCTCCGGAAGACCGCCGACGGTGTGCCAGGCCGTGTCCTCGGGCACCTCCGGATCGAGGTCGGCCGGGACAAGCCCGAGGTAGGCCGTCGCGACCACCCACGCGGTCGGGTGACGCCGCGGGTCGCTGCACGTCTCGAGCTGCTCGAGATGAGAGAGCTCGCGGACGTCGACCTTCGCCGCGAGATGCCGCCTGATCGAGCGCTCGAGCGTCTCGCCGGCGTCGAGGAACCCGCCCGGGAGAGCCCACTCTCCGAGGAAGGGCTCGCGCGCCCGCTCCCACAGGAGCACCTTGAGCTTCCCGTCGCGCACCTGGAGTACGACCGCCAGCGCTTCGTGGCGGGGCGACTGGACTCTGGTAGACTTGGCCATTGAGTTATCGACTCATGATCGCAAACTGCGCGGAGGGTACCGAATGAAGGCGCTGATCATCGTGGACATGCTCAAGGACTTCGTCGACGGTGAGCTCGCGAACCCGCGCGCGCAACAGATCGTCGAGCCCCTCGGGCGCCTCCTCTCGCATGCCCGGGAGAAGGG
>JACCYG010000313.1 GCA_013696595.1 Actinomycetota bacterium
GGCGGCGCGGGGCCGGCTTGCGCGTTGCCGATTTGCGTGTGCGCGCCGCGCGGCGGCGCGCCGCGGGAGCCTCGACCTCGACGGCGACCGGCACGGCGCCGTCCCGGAAGCCCTGAAGGAGGAGCGCGCCCCGATAGGTCCCCGGGGGGAGGTCGGCCGGCAATTTCAGGCTGAGCGCGAGCGGCCGCGACTCGTTCGGGGGAACGAGGGTCGAGCCGACCGCGGGGTCCACCTCGGGGAACCACGTGACCCCCGAGGCGTCGACGAGGGTCTCCAGCATCGGCGTGACGATGCAGTGGACGCGCTGGCGATTCACCACCTCGAGCTCGAGGTGGACGGTCGAGCCGACCGCTCCCTTGCCGCTCAGCTCGGCGCCCTCGTCCGGGCGCAGGACAGTTCCGGGAGCCGCCGGCATCCCCGCGCCCTGGAGCCGGCGCAGGTACTTGACCGTCTCCTCGGCGAGCCGCGCCTGGAACTCGGTCTGGAGACGAAGCAGATCACGGAAGCTTCCGCCTGCGCCGCTCCCTGGGTCGTTCGGGATCTGCATGCCGTTCGAGTCTCTCACTTCACCCGATGAATGACGTAGCGCAGCATCTCGCGCAGGAACCGGCGGTCGTCGCCCTCCTCGAGGAAGGGGAGGCCTGAATCCTCGACGAGCGCCCGCTCCGAATAGTCGCGGGCGAGGGCCCGGCCATGGTCGAGCGAGCCCGCGTCTTCCATCGCGGCGCGAAGCCAAGCGACCTCGTCGAACGACTTCGCCGAGCGCGCTGTCCCGAGCAGTCGGAGGGCCCGCCTCCGAGCGGCGGGAGGCGCCGTTCGCATGAAGTGGAGGAGCATCACCGTGCGCTTGCCCTCCCAGAGATCGCCGCTGATCTCCTTGCCGTAGAGCTCCTCGTCCGCTTCGAGGTTGAGAAGGTCGTCGTGGATCTGGAACGCGATACCGGCGAGGAACCCGAGCTCGACCAGCGGCAAAAGCTCGTCTTCGAGGTGTGCGAGCGGCCCGGGCTTCGCGCCGCAGATCACGCCGATCCGAAGCGGCGCGATGACCGTGTACCAGCACGTCTTCTTGTAGGCCATCCGGACGTAATCGCGATCACCTAGGTCGAAGCGCCCGCTTGTGATCCAGCTGAGCTCGATCGCCTGGCCCTCGGCCGACTCGCGTGCCATCCGCTCGACCTCGCGCAGCACGAGAAGCGCCTTGCGAACGCCGATCGAGGCCGTGTTCCCGAGCAGAAGGCCCATCGCGAGGACGTTCGTCGCGTCGCCGACGTTGATTGCGACGGGAGCCCCGTGCTCGCGCAGCATCGTGACCTTGCCCCGTCGGAACTCCGAGCCGTCCTCCACGTCGTCGTGGACGAGGAACGCGTTGTGGAAGAGCTCGAGCGCGGAGGCGGAGATGAGCGCTTGCTCCGTGCGACCTCCCGCGGCACGGCATGCGGCGAAGCAGATCGCAGGCCTGAGGCCCTTTCCCTCGCGGAACGGGTAGTCCGCGAGGAGGTCATAGAGGGGGCCGTAGCCGGTCTTCCGCCGTTCCGCGAAGACCAGTTCGAGCTCGCGCAGGACGTCCTCCCGTGCCCGGGCGAGCGTTCGCGCGACGAGCTCGCTGTCGTGCCCGAGGCTCGCATCCTCCGCTTGAGCCGCGACCTCAGCCACTACGCGTGCCCTCGGACCTCGGCGGGAAGGCGAAAGAACACGTCCTCGGCCACGAACGGGCGGTGCACAACCTCCGCTCCGCGGGCGGCGAACCATCCGCACACCTGCCTGACCAGGTGCTCCGGGACCGAAGCGCCCGAAGTCAGCCCGGCGACCTCGACGCCGTCGAACCACCGCTCCTCGATGGCCGACTCGTCGTCGACGAGCGCGCTCGGGATTCCTCGGGCCTCCCCGACCTCGACGAGCCGGTTCGAGTTCGAGCTGTTCGTCGATCCGACGACGAGGAGGAAGCCGATTTCGGACAGGAGGCTCTTCACCGCGCGCTGGCGGTTGGTGGTCGCGTAGCAGATGTCCTCCGTGCGCGGGCCGACCAGGCCGGGGAACCGCCTGGCGAGGACGTCGACGATCGCTGCGGTGTCGTCGATCGAGAGCGTGGTCTGGGTGACGTAGGCGAGCGGTTCGGAAGGGTCGGCGACGAGCGCTTCCGCGTCGGCGACGGACTCGACGAGCGCCGTTCGCGCGGGCGCCACGCCCATGGTTCCATCGACCTCCTCGTGACCAGCATGGCCGATCACGAGGATCCGGTAGCCGTCCCTCGCGTAGTGGCGAACCTCCGAGTGGACTTTGGTCACCAGCGGACAGGTTGCGTCGATTGCGCGGAGCGCCCGCTCTTCGGCCCGGCGGTACACGGCCGGAGCAACGCCGTGGGCCGAGAAGACGACCGTCGCGCCCGCCGGCACCTCCGCTTCGCTCTCGACGAAGATTGCACCGCGGGCCTCGAGATCGGCCACCACGTGCCGGTTGTGGACGATCTGCTTGCGGACGTAGACCGGAGGGCCGCGGCGCTTGAGCGCTTCCTCGACGACAGCGACCGCTCGCTCCACTCCGGCACAGAAGCCGCGGGGTGAAGCGACCAGCACGCGCTCAACCACGTTGACGATTGTAAGCAGTTGCCGGAACGCGCGAGCTTCGAGGTGGGCCTCGCTCATAGACTCTGTTGCGTGTCGCACCCCGGCCGCGCTTCGCTCGGAGCGCTTTTCCTCCTCATCGCCGCCGGGTTCGCCGGAATCGCGGTCTACGCCGCGCAGGCGGGCGGCAGCGCGTGGATCATCGCCCTCGCCGCCGGCGTCCTCGCCGCGTGGATGGGTGATCTTGCCTTTCGCGCCTTCCGCTAACGGGGATATTCCTTCTGTGAAGGGCGCCGAAGGATGTTGCCGGGAGGGGCACGAACTATCCTCTTCTGCCGTGGAAGGAGGCAACCCGACCCAGTTTCTCTGGCGCGAGTTCAAGCGGACCGGCGACCGCGCGCTCCGAGACCGTCTCATCCTCACCTTCGCGCCCCTCGTCAAGTACGTCGCGGGCCGTCTCGGGAGAGGCTTGCCGGCGCACGTCGAGGAGGGCGATCTCGTCTCTTATGGCCTCCTCGGCCTGATCGGCGCGATCGAGCGGTTCGATCCCGAGCGCGACATCAAGTTCGAGACGTACGCGATCGCCCGCATCAAGGGCTCGATCGTCGACGAGCTTCGCTCGATGGACTGGGTCCCCCGGTCGGTCCGCGCGCGCGCGCGCGACATCGAGCGCTCGATCGGCTCCCTCGAGGCCAAGCTCATGCGCGCTCCGAACGACGAGGAGATCTCGGCTCACCTCGGCATCTCCGAGGAGGAGTTCCAGGATTCGCTCCTCGAGATCTCGCGCTCCTCGATCGCGGCGCTCGACGAGCTCTGGGCGGGATCCGGGGGCGGCGATCCGGTCGCTCTCATCGACACGATCGAGGACCCGGAGGCCCCCGAGCCTCAGTCGGCGATGGCTCATGCCGAGCTCCGAGAGGCGCTCGGCGATGCGATCGCGCGACTCCCCGAGCGCGAGAAGCTCGTCGTCACGCTCTATTACTACGAGGAGCTCACGCTGCGCGAGATCGGCGAAGTGCTCGGCGTCACCGAGTCGCGCGTCTCACAGCTTCACACGAAGGCGATCCTTCGCCTGAAGGCGCGCCTCGCGGGGGGCGCGCCGCACGCGTCCAGCGACTCCTAGGGCGCCGCTGGAGCCGCGGGCGGGGCAAGCCCCGCCCCTCCACCAGTGGCATGGCAGGTCGCTACGCCTTCGCGTCGATAAAATCGCCGTTCGCTCATGCCCGCGTACGAGCCGAGCAAGATCCGGAACATCGCGGTCGTCGGCCACCGGGGAACGGGGAAGACGTCGCTCGTCGAGGCCCTCCTCTTCCAGGCGGGGGCGACCAACCGCCTGGGGTCGGTCGAACAGGCGACCGCCGTTTCCGACTGGGAAGAGGAAGAGCACAAGCGCCAGATGTCGCTCTCCGCCGGCTTCTGCCACGTCGAATGGCAGGGCCGGAAGGTCAATCTCCTCGACACACCGGGCGATCCAGGCTTTCAGGCCGACACGGTCGCGGCCCTCCGCGTCGTCGAGGGCGCGATCCTCGTGGTGAACGCAGTCGCCGGCCTCGAGGTGCAGACGACGCGCCTATGGGAGCGCTCCGAGCACCTGAACCTCTCACGCGTGCTCTTCGTGAACATGCTCGACCGCGAGCGGGCTGACTTCTTCACTGCGCTCGAGCAGATCCAGTCGGACCTCTCGGAGCATTGCGTGGCGATCCAGATTCCCATTGGGCACGAGCACGAGCTCCAGGGCGTCGTCGACCTTCTGCACATGCGCGCGTACATGTCTCCCGAAGGCGGGCGCGAGGAGGAGCCCTCGGACATCCCGGCGGGGCTCGCCGACCAGGCCGCGGAGTACCGGGAGAAGCTGGTCGACGCAGTCGTGGAGACGGACGAGGCCGTGATGGAGCGCTACCTCGAAGGGGAGGAGATCTCGGGTGACGAGCTCGCCGCCGCCCTGAAGAATGCCGTCTCGCGCGACGAGATCTTTCCCGTCACCTGCGGCGCGGCGACGAAGAACCTCGGGACGACCTCGCTTCTCGACCTGATCGTGGAGGGCATCCCGTCGCCGGCGAAGAAGCCGCTCCCTATCGAGGTCCCGGGCGACGGTGCCGCAGCCTTCGTCTTCAAGACACTCGCCGACCCATTTGCCGGGCGGATCACGATCTTTCGCGTCCTTTCCGGCCAGGTCGCGGCTGACTCCACGCTCGTGAACGCGCGCACGCGTGGGAAGGAACGTCTCGGTCAGCTCCTCGTCCTCCAGGGAAAGGAGCACGCGCCCGCCGGGGACGGCTTCGCGATGGGCGATATCGGCGCCGTCGCCAAGCTGAAGGAGACGGCGACCGCAGATGTGCTCCTTTCTGAGGACAAGCAGGTAGAGCTGCCGCAGCTCGAGCTCCCGCAACCGGTCATGAGCTTCGCGGTCACGCCGAAGGCCAAAGGCGACGAGGAGAAGGTCGGTACCTCGCTTCGCCGGCTCGCCGAGGAGGATCCGACGCTCGTGCTCCGCCGCGACGAGCAGACCGGGGAGCAGCTCCTAGCCGGGATGAGCCAGATGCACGTCGAGGTGGCGGTCGAGCGGATGAAGCGGCGATTCGGCGTCGACGTCGAGCTTCATCGCCCCCGCGTCCCGTACCTCGAGACGATCCGCAAGGAATCGCGGGCGCAGGGCCGCTACAAGAAGCAGACCGGCGGCCGCGGCCAGTTCGGCGACTGCCACATCGTCCTCGAGCCGCTCGAGAGCCACGAGGGCTACGAGTTCGTGGACAAGATCGTCGGTGGCGTCATCCCGCAGGGTTTCCGCCCCGCCGTCGACAAGGGGATCCAGGAGGCGATGCGGAGAGGCGAGCTCGCCGGCGCCCCTGTTCAGGGCGTCCGCGTCCGGCTCGTCGACGGCTCGTACCACAGCGTCGACTCCTCGGAGATGGCGTTCAAGATCGCCGGCTCGATGGCGTTCAAGGCGGCTTACGAGCAGGCCGATCCGGTCCTCCTCGAGCCGATCATGGCTCTCGAGGCCACCGTGCCGGACGAGAGCGTCGGCGCCGTCAACGGCGATCTCAACTCGCGCCGCGGCCGCCTGCACGGCATGGAGCCCCGTGGCGGAATGACGACGATCCGCGCCGAGGTCCCGATGGCTGAGATCCTCACCTACGCGCAATCCTTAACGTCTCTGACCGGCGGCCGGGCCGACTACACGATGACCTTCCTCCGCTACGAAGAGGTCCCCACGCACGTCGCGCAAAAGATCGTCGAACAGGCTCGGCGCGAGCGCGAGGAGACGAAGGCGTCCTGATGCTGGGGCGGCGGCAAGAAAGCTTCCGAACGTGCGCGGTGTGCCACCGGACGCTCCTCCTCGGGGAGCGCTCCTCGCGTTTCACGCCCGGCGACGACCGCTGGGTCGACGTGTGCGCGCTCTGCACCGACACGGCGAACGAGCACGGCTGGCTCAAGGAGGGGACGCCGACGACGCCGCTCATCGCCGAAAGCCCGAGACGGCGCAACCGCTTTCCGGGGCTTGGCCTGCTCGAGCGGCGCAGCGTGGAGCCCGAGCCCGTCGTCTCCGAACCGGTGCTACGCCGGCTCTCACCCGAAGAACACGCCCTGGTCGAGGCGGCCGAGCTCTACAACGTCAGCGCCTACAGCCGCACGATCGCGGGGATCGCCAAGAGTCTGGGCAGCGCGCGGGTGAGCATGCTCCCGCTGTCCGGTACGAACACCGAGATCGTGATCACGATCGCCTGGGACATCTCCTGGTACCAGTACCGCGTGCTCTTCGATTCGTCCCAGCCCGTCCGCCTGGCGGAGCGCGGTCACGACGTCGCCGAGCTGGGCGAGCGGTTCAAGAGCTGGAACGCGCACCTCGACGAGCACGGCCGTCTGTCTCCCGACATCCCCAAGTTGTAGGGCGATGCGCGCCCGCGCCCGGTATACGGCCGCGACCGAGGCGATTACCATTCGATCCAGATGATCTACTGCGTCGTCCCGCCGGAGCTCAACGACGAGCTCTTCGACCGGCTTGTCGAGCACTACAGCGACAATCCGAGCGTCACAGTGATCCTCGACCGGCGGACCGGGCCCGATCGTCGCTCCGGCGACGAGTCGATCCAGGGCGGGAAGCGCCAGACGCGTGACCGCCGCCGCGCCCGCGTCCCCGGAACGTTTCCCCCCACCGACCCGCCGACGGAGTAGCGGCTAGAGCAAGTAGCGGTAGACGTTCGTCTTCCGCCGCTCGAAGCCGAGCCGCTCGTAGAGACGGTTCGCGGCCTCCCGCGACGGATGGGACGTCAGCTCGACCGCCC
>JACCYG010000314.1 GCA_013696595.1 Actinomycetota bacterium
GCGACGACGATCAACGTCGACGCGATGAGCGCGGCGAGATAGACGGCGGTGGGTAACGGCGTTCCGCGGATCCGCTTCAGAACTCCAGACTCCCGTCTGATCACCAGGCTGATCGCGAGGCTCGCGAACGCGGTGGAGACGACGCCGTAGCCGAGGAGGCCCGCGAGCAGATAGGTCGTAGCGCGAACCCCCTCGATCTCGTCGTTATCGCCGTACACCGAGCCGAGCAGGACAAGGAGGATGATCGGGAGCAGGAAGGTGAAGAATGCGGCCTCACGGCTCCGCCAGAAGAGGCGCTGGTCGTTCTGGAGCTCACGGAGAAAGAGCGCCGTCACCGCTCGCGGGTCACCTCCAGGTACACGTCCTCGAGCGAGCGGCGGTGCACCTCGAGCTCCTCGAGCTCGTCTCCGCGTGAGAGAGCCTCGGTGGTCAGCTCGTTCAGGACGCGTGTCGGCTCGTCGGTGTCGATCACGACCACCTCGCCGTTCCTTCGATAGCGGATCTCCACGGCTCCGTGGCCGGTCAGAAGCTCCCGCGGCGATCCGGTGGCGACGATCTCGCCGTCACGCAGAATCGCAACCTGGTCCGCGAGCGTCTGCGCCTCTTCCATGTAGTGCGTCGTGAGCAGGATCGTGTTCCCGAGGCCGCGGAGATTGCGAATCGTGTCCCAGGCCTGGCGCCGAGCGGCCGGGTCGAACCCCGTCGTCGGCTCGTCGAGAAAGATGAGCTCCGGGCTTCCCACGAGCGCGAGGCCGAGGTCGAGCCGACGTAATTGGCCGCCCGAGAGAGTTCGGACACGCGCGCCACGCTTTTCCTCGAGGCCGACCAGCTCGATGACCTCCCGCGTGGCGCGGGGAGCTGCGTAGTACCCGGCGAAGAGGTCGAGAATCTCTTGCACGGTGAGGAGGGGGTAGACGGCGGAGGACTGAAGGACGATCCCGATCCGCGCACGAAAGTCCGAGCCGGCGGCTGCGGGATCCGTTCCGAGAACCTGGACTTCCCCGCCGTCGCGACGTCGGTATCCCTCGAGGATCTCGACGGTCGTCGTCTTGCCCGCTCCGTTCGGCCCGAGCAGGGCGAAGACCTCGCCCGCCGGCACGTCCAGGTCGATTCCATGGAGAACCTCGCGCGAGCCGTACGCCTTGCGCAGGCCGCGAACTTCGATCGCATTCACGACGGCCGAGGATATCGGGGCGTGCTCGATCTGTCGGTCCGAGTCCCATCAACCCGGATCGGAGGAACAATGAAGATCGCGCTTCTCGCACTCATGCTCGTCGCCTTTTCCGCCACCGCCTGCGGTGGCACGGATGACAGCGCCGAACCCGCCGAAGTCTGGAGCGATGCGAGCGCGCTCGCAGACAAGAGCGGCATGGGCGGCACCCCGCCCCCGGCTGTTTCGGCCACATCCGGCCAGGGGATCACGGTAACGGGAACGGGGTCGGTCAAGAGCGCTCCGGACGTCACCGAGTGGTCGTTCGGCGTTCACTCCCAGGCCGAGACCGCCGAAGCGGCGCTGCGCGAGAGCTCGGTGCAGACGAAGCGTCTTCTCGATGCGCTGAAGCGCGCGGGGGTGGCAAAGGACGACTTGCAGACTCAGCAGGTCTCCCTGTGGCCCGACATGCGCGACGGCGGGAACGTCGTCGGCTACACGGCTTCGAACTCGATTCAGGCGACGGTCCGCAGCATGGCGAAAGCCGGCTCGATCGTCGACGCTGCCGTCGCGGCGGGAGCGAACGAGGTGTGGGGACCGACGTTTCGGGCCTCGGACGCCCGCGGCCAATTCGAGGAGGCGGCCGCCGGGGCATACGAGGATGCGCGGCGAAAGGCCGAGGCGCTCGCCGCAAAGGCCGGCGTCTCGCTCGATCAACCCGTCTCGATCGCCGAAGCGAGCGGCGGCGGAGACGTGTACGCAAGCACGCTTGCGGCTGAGGAAGCCCGCGCAGATGTGCCTATCGAGCCGGGAAAGCAAGAGAGCCAGGTCGTCTTGACGGTGACGTTCGCGATCTCCTAGCGCCGTTGCCCTCGTGCGCGATTCATGTTCCGCTAACTAGAGTCGCGCCGTGCCGACGTTCCGCTACGTCGTCGTAGACGTCTTCACGGACAAGCCGCTCCAGGGTAACCAGCTCGCCGTCTTCACGGACGCGCGCGAGATTCCGGAGAGCCTCCTCCAGCCGCTCGCGCGCGAGATGAACTTCTCCGAGACGGTCTTCGTCTACC
>JACCYG010000327.1 GCA_013696595.1 Actinomycetota bacterium
CTCTTCACGATCGTCCGCTCGCTCCAGGCCGACGGGAAGTCGATCATCTTCATCACGCACAAGCTGAACGAGGTCCTCGAGATCGCCGACCGGATCACCGTGCTGCGACAGGGCCGTCACGTCGACACGGTGCCTCGTGAAGGCGCGACCACCGAGGGGCTCGCGCGCCTCATGGTCGGGCGCGAGGTCGTTCTCCGCGTCGAGAAGTCACCGGCGCAGGTGGGCGAACCGCTTCTCGAAGTTCAAGATCTTCGGGTGCTCGACGAACGCGGCCTCGAGGCGGTGCGCGGCGCGTCCTTGCAGGTCAAGGCCGGCGAGATCGTCGGTCTCGCGGGCGTGGACGGGAACGGACAGAGCGAGCTGATCGACGCGCTCACGGGCCTGCGCCGCCCCTTCGAAGGCCGCATCGTGGCGGCCGGAAAGGACATCACGACGGCTGCGGCGCGGGAATGCCTCGACCTCGGCGTCGGCCACATCCCGGAGGACCGGCAGCGGCGCGGCCTCGTCCTCGACTTCACGCTCGCGGAGAACCTCGCGCTGCACGATTTCCGCAAGGAGCCTTCGTCGAAGTGGGGTTGGCTCTACCCCCGCCGCCTCGTCGAGCGCGCCGGGCGCCTCCTCAAGGAATTCGATGTCCGCGGCGGCCGGGCTCAGACGCTCGCGGCGGCGCTCTCGGGTGGGAACCAGCAGAAGGTCGTCATCGCGCGCGAGGTGTCTCGCGATCCGCGCATTCTCGTCGCCGCGCAGCCGACGCGCGGCCTCGACGTGGGGGCGATCGAGTTCGTGCACCGCCGGCTCGTGCAGGAGCGCGACGAAGGCCGCGCGATCCTCCTCGTCTCGTTCGAGCTGGACGAGATTCGCTCCCTCTCGGATCGCATCCTCGTCATCTACGAGGGCCGCATCGTGAGCGAGTATCCGCCCACGGTCTCGGAGGAAGAGCTCGGCATCGCCATGACCGGCGGCCGGAGAGAAGCGGCATGAGCGTCGCGCCGGTCAGGCCGGCCGGACCGGCCGAGCCGCCAGACGCCGTCTCGGGCTGGTTCGCGACCCGCCTCGGCGGCGTTCTCGTCCCGCTCGCCGCGACGGCGCTCGCCTTCCTGATCGGCGGGCTCGTGGTTCTGATCACGGGGAGCAATCCCATCACGGCCTACAAGGCCATCTTCGAGGGGACCGGCCTCACCTGGTTCTTCCAGCTCGACCTCGGTGGGGCCCCCTGGACCTGGTGGGACCTCGAGTCCGAGGCGGCGAACGACCTCCAGCAGACGCTCATCCTCATGACGCCGCTCATCCTGACCGCGATCGCGGTCGCGTTCGCGTTTCGGTGCGGGCTCTTCAACATCGGGGGCCAGGGCCAGTACTGGGTGGGCTTCTTCGCCGCGCTCTACGTGGGGACGCATCTCGAGGGGACGCCCCGCCCTCTCCACATCCTGATCGCGGTGGTCGCCTCGATCGTCGGGGGCGGCCTCTGGGGCGGAATCGCCGGGATCCTCAAGGCGACCGTCGGCGCGCACGAGGTGATCACGACCATCATGCTCAACTGGATCGCGATCTTCGGCGGGGCGTACCTGGTGGAGATTGGTGGGCGGCTGCAAGGGCCCGAGCCGTCGATCCCACGCTCGGACGTCGTCTTCGAGTCGGCCAAGCTCTGGCCGATCTGGGGGAGCCGGCCCGCACTCCACGCCGGCCTCTTCGTCGCGCTCTTCGCGCTCGTCGTCTACTACGTGATCCTGAACCGCACGACGCTCGGCTACGAGGTCCGCGCGGTCGGCTTCAATCCCGAGGCTGCCCGCTACGGCGGCATCTCCGTCCCGAAGAACTACTTCCTCGCGCTCGCGATCTCGGGCGGATTCGCCGGCCTGGCAGGCTCGATCGACCTGCTCGGCTTCAAGGGCGCAGTCTCGACCGGCGACTTCTCCACGAATCTGATCGCCTTCACCGGCATCGCCGTCGCTCTTCTCGGCCGGAACAAGGCGGTGGGCATCCTGTTCGCCGCCCTTCTCTTCGCGGCGCTTCAGGTCGGCACGTCCACGCGCCAGCTCGATCCGGAGGTGTTCGAGCCCGCGCTCGCGGTGGATCTCGCGACCATGATCCAGGCGCTCGTCATCTTCTTCGTCGGCGCCGAGCTCCTCATCCTCTACGCCTGGCGCGCGCGCCGCTTCCTCACGCCGCAGCCGCGGGTCACGCCGGAGCTCGAGCGGTGATCACGCAGGCTCGGGAGACCCGCTTCGGCGAGCGGGCGCGGCGGCTGGCCGAGCCGCGGTCAATCGCGATCCTCGGCATCGGCCTCGGCATCCTCGCGTTCTGGCTCGCGCTCCCGCCGTGGACGACGCGCGCCGTCGGCTGGCCGATCGCGGCCGGCCTCGCCGCGGTCGCCTGCGGGATCGCCGCCGTCCCGCGGGGGGAGCGGAAGCTCGGCTCATGGGCGATCGCGCTCGGCGTGGCGGGCACGGTCGGGGCGATCTGGCTCCAGAGCAAGGAGAGCGAGACGCTCGACAGCATCCTCACGGCCGGTGTGCTCGCTTCGACGCTTCGCTTTGCGACCCCGCTCGCCTTCGCGGCGGTAGGCGGGATTTTCTCGGAGCGGTCCGGGGTCGTAAACATCGGCCTCGAAGGGATGATGCTGACGGGAGCCTTCTTCGGCATCTGGGGCTCCGTCTGGAGCGGAAGCTGGGTCGTTGGGCTCCTGATGGCCATGCTCTTCGGCGGCCTGCTGGCCCTCATCCACGCCTTCTTCTCGATTCACCTGCGTGCGGATCAGATCGTGAGCGGCTTCGCGATGAACTTCCTCGCGCTCGGGCTTACCGGCTACCTCTTCAGCTCGATCTATCCGGGCGGGATCCACGAAGGCGTGTCGCGCGTGCCCAACATCGACCTCAACTTCCTCTCGGCCATCCCGCTCGTGGGCGAGTTCCTCGAGGGCGTCTTCGGGCACCTGAACCTGCTCGTGTGGCTCATGTTCGCCACCGTCGTCCTCGCCTACGTCGTCCTCTTCAAGACGCCGATCGGCCTGCGCATCCGCTCCGTCGGGGAGCACCCGAGAGC
>JACCYG010000331.1 GCA_013696595.1 Actinomycetota bacterium
CCGACACGTCCTCGTGATCGGCGCGGGGAAGATGAGCGAGCTGACCACCGCAAGCCTAATGGCCCGGGGCGCAGGGACGGTGTTTGTTGCAAACCACCGGATTGAGCGTGCCGAGCGGCTCGTGCGCCGGTTCGGCGGCCGCGCCGTCCACTTCGACACGATTCCGAGCGAGCTCGAGCGGGCCGACATCGTTATCTCGTCGACCCGTTGCCCACGTCCGATCCTGACGGCGGCGGACGTCAAACCGGTGCTTCCGCGGCGCGCAGGACGGCCACTCGTCTTCATCGACGTCGCGGTGCCCCGTGATCTCGATCCGGCGATCGGACAGCTGGACGGCTGCTCGCTCTACGACATCGATTCCGTCGGAGACGCGCACGGCGACTCGCGGAACGGCCGTGGAGAGGCGGTCGTAGGTGCGGAGCGGATCGCCGCCGAGGAGGCCGCCCGGTTTGCCGAGTGGCAGCGGTCGCTCGAGGTCGTTCCGGCGATCGCCGCGCTTCGCCGCCGCGCGGAGGAGATTCGCCTCGCCGAGCTCGCGCGCCGTGAAGGGCGCTTGCGCGCGCTTTCGGAGCCTGAGCGCGAGGCCGTCGACATCATCACGACGCAGATCGTGAACAAGCTTCTTCATGTCCCGACGGTCCGGTTGAAAGAGGCGGTCCGCGATCCGCACGCGCGGCCGTACGCGGAGGCCCTGCGGCATCTGTTCGCGCTCGAAGAGCGCGAGCGATGACCGGGGGCATCGCCTCGCCCTCGCGGGCGGCGGCGCTCTACGCTCGCGCCCTCGAGCTCATTCCGGGTGGCGTCAACTCTCCCGTCCGTGCGATGCAGGCGGTCGGGCTCGACCACCCGATCTTCGTCCAGCGCGGCGCCGGCGCGTACCTCGAGGACGTCGATGGGAACCGTTACATCGACTGGGTGCTCTCGTGGGGTCCGCTCCTGTTCGGCCACGGGGACGCATCGACCTTCGCCGCGGTCGTGAGCGCGGCAGAGAAGGGAACAACCTTCGGGGCCGCCACCGAGCGGGAGGTCGAGCTCGCGGCCGAGATCGCGGACGCTGTTCCGTCCGTCGACCAGGTCCGGCTCGTTTCATCCGGGACCGAGGCCGCGATGAGCGCTGTCCGGCTCGCCCGGGCGGCGACGGGACGGGACCGGGTGGTCAAGTTCGCCGGCTGCTACCACGGTCACGTCGACGCGCTGCTCGCCGAAGGCGGCTCCGGTCTCGCCACGCTGGGGATTCCCGCGTCGCCGGGCGTGCCGAGGAGCGTGATCGCGGACACGATCGTCTGTCCGTACAACGCCGAGGCCGCCGTCGCGGACGCAGTCGAGCGCTACGGCGACGAGCTTGCATGCATCTTCGTCGAGCCGGTCGCCGGGAACATGGGCGTCGTTCCGCCTGTCCCCGGGTTCCTCGAATCGCTTCGATCGGCGTGTGACGACTGCGGGGCACTCCTCGTTTTCGACGAGGTGATCACGGGCTTTCGCATCGCGCGGGGAGGGGCCCAGGAACGCTTCGGCGTCGTGCCTGATCTAACGATCCTCGGAAAGATCGTCGGCGGCGGGCTCCCGCTGGCCGCATTCGGAGGCCCGAGCGAACTGATGGAGCGACTCGCGCCGCTCGGAGACGTGTACCAGGGCGGCACGCTCTCCGGGAACCCGCTTGCGACGGCGGCCGGCATCGCAGTCCTCGCTCGGCTCCGGGACCCCGCCGTCTACTCGGAGCTCGAGCGCCGCGGCGCGAGGCTCGAAGCGGGTCTTACCGATGCGGCGGCGGGCGCGGCGTGCGTTCAGCGCGTGGGCGCGATGGCGACCCTCTTCCTCCACGCCGGCCCGGTCCGGAACTTCTCCGACGCCGTCGCGAGCGACGTCGAGCGATATGGCGCGCTCTTCCGCGCGCTACTCGCGAGCGGTATCTACCTCGCCCCGTCGCAGTTCGAGGCGATGTTCGTCTCGCTCGCGCACGACGACCTGGAGATTGACCGGACGGTCGAGGCCGTCGGCGAGTTTTTCGCGTCCGTGACTCGGTAGACTCCGGCCGGCTGCGGCAGCGAGGACACATGGCGAGGACGAGCGCAAACGACAAGGCCGGCAAGATCGTCGAGATCAGAGGCGTCGTCATCGACGTCGTGTTTCCCGGCGACCTGCCTGAGATCTACAC
>JACCYG010000332.1 GCA_013696595.1 Actinomycetota bacterium
CGGTGATCGTGAACGAGGACGTGAGCGACGTCTATCTCATCCCCCAGCGGTTGCGTGAGGAGGCAGCCCGAGCCGCCGGCAGACGAGCGCATCAAGCCCCTCCTCACGCAACCGCTGGGGGATGAGATAGACGTCGCTCACGTCCTCGTTCACGATCACCGCACGCGTGTCTACGTCCGCGAAGAGCGCGATCTTCTCGCGGATGTCCCACGAGAGTGGCTCGGCCGAGCGGCAAACGACGATGTCCGGGTGGATACCGATCCGGCGGAGCTCGTTGACCGAGTGCTGCGTCGGCTTCGTCTTGAGCTCGCCCGCGGTCTCGATGAACGGGACGTAGGTGACGTGCAGGTAGAGGACGTTCTCGGCGCCGGCCTCGCGCCGGAACTGGCGGATCGCCTCGAGGAACGGGAGCGACTCGATGTCGCCGACCGTCCCGCCGATCTCGGAGATCACGACGTCCGCGTCGCTTGTGGCCGCGATGCGGCGAATCCGCTCCTTGATCTCGTTCGTGACATGCGGGATCACCTGAACGGTTGAGCCGAGATACTCGCCTTTCCGCTCCTTGCGGATGACCGAGTACCAGATGCTCCCCGACGTGTGATTTGCGTTCCGTGAGAGGTTCTCGTCGACGAAGCGTTCGTAGTGCCCGATGTCGAGGTCGGTCTCGGCGCCGTCCTCCGTTACGAACACCTCGCCGTGCTGGAACGGGCTCATCGTGCCCGGGTCGACGTTCAGATACGGGTCGAACTTCTGCGCCTGGATGCGCAGGCCGCGCGCCTTGAGGAGGCGTCCCAGCGACGCGGCGGTGATCCCCTTACCGAGAGACGAGACGACGCCGCCGGTGACGAAGACGTACTTCGTCGGGCGAGCGCTCACCCGATTGCCGCCGAACCCGTGTGCCCCGTCACGGAAGTTCAGCGTAGCAAGAGGCCACGATGGTCAGAGCCGGGCCGCCGTCTGGCAGAGATCGTGAAGCCGGACGAGAGCGCGCTCAGGCAAGCTCCGCGCGCCTTCCAGAAAGAGGCGCCAGGACGGACCCGAGACGAACACCGTCGCACGGGTGCGCCCCTCCCCAGCGTTGTCGAGCCCGATCCCGGCTTCCAAGCTTTGGGCAACATCGTGCCAGGCGAGCGAGCGCCCCTCGTGGACCTCGGTGATGACGATCAGCCCCTCCCCGCCCGGCCGTCGGAGGAAGCCCGGTGCCCGGCTGCGTGAGACCTGCCAGCGCGCATTCGGCGCGAGGCCGCGGCGATCGGGCTTGACGCCGGTGTAGGCCGGCCACCAGTCGGGCAGATGGAACGGCTCGGCCACGAGCTCCCAGACGTCCGCGCGCGGGGCAAGCAGAACGCGCTCGGCCTCGATCACCGAAGGGTTGCGAGAAACTCGGCGCCGCCGAGCATCCGCTCGAGCTCACGAGGGCGCTCGGCCTCCGAAAGCCGCTCGATCTGCGTGTGCGTTGGATCTCCGGGAACCTTCTCGACCCGGAAGTGCACGCCGGCGACGCTCGCGATCTGGGGCAAGTGCGTGATCGTCACGACCTGCGCACGCTCGCCGAGGCACCGGAGCGCGTCTGCGACGGCGTGCGCGGTCTCGCCGCCGATTCCCGCGTCGATCTCGTCGAAGACGACGGTCGGCTCTCCCGCCCCCGCGTGAGCGACCGTGCGTAGGGCGAGCGCGATCCGTGAGAGCTCGCCTCCGGAGGCCGTGTCGGCGACGGGCGCGAACGGGAGACCTGGATTCGGCCGGATGAGAAATGCGACCTCGTCCGTGCCGGTCGGGCCCACCTCGCGTTCGGAGATTTCGACGCGGAAGTCGCCGCCGCCCATGGCGAGCCCGGAGAGCGCGGCCGTCGCGTCGGCTGCGAAACGCGGCACCGCTTCACGTCGCTGCCGCGAAAGAGCAGCAGCGACCTCGTCGAGGCGCGCCTTCGCAGCCTCGAGCTCGCGCCCAGCCGCGTCGACCGGGTCGGTGCCGGCGCCGAGGGCGTCGAGCTCCGCCCGCGCAGCCGCGCCTCGGTCGAGGAGCTCCTCGTAGGACGACGCGCCGAAGCGGCGTCGCGCCTCGGCGATCCGCTCGAGCTCCGACTCCACCCCCTCGAGGCGGTCGGGCTCGGCCTCGAGCGAGGCAAGGAAGCCCCGGAGCGTAGAGGCAGCCTCGCGCAGACGGACCTCCGCGTCGCCGAGCTCAGCATCGACCTGATGCAGCTCCTGGGCGATCGCCGCGACCGGGCTCAGAGCTTCACGCGCGCGGGCGACGAGCTCGGCTGCTCCCGTAGTGTCGGAGTCTTCCGGCGCGAGCTCCTCGGCAGCCGCCGACGTCCCGGCGCCGAGCTCGGTCACATGACGCAGCCGTTCCCGCTCCCCGCGAAGATCCTCCTCCGTCCCGGCCGCGAGGCCTTCAGTCCGCTCGACCAGCTCGCGAAGCTCGGCGAGACGCGCGGCGTGGCCGGCTGCGTCGCGAACGAGCTCCTCGTGCCTGCGCCGCGCACTCACGAACGCGCGCCAGGCCCGGGCGAGCTCGCCTCGGCGCCGGAGCTGGTCGTCCCCCACGTACGCATCGAGCACGTCGAGCTGGAAGGAGGGCCGCGAAAGGCGGCGCTGCTCGAACTGGCCTGACATCGCGAGCAGCCGCTCGACCAGGGCGGCGAGCTCTTCCCTGGGGACGCTCCGTCCCCAGGCGTACGCCCGGGTCCGGCCGTCCGCGAAAACCCGGCGAGCGGCGACGAGACCGTTCTCGCCTTCAGGCCGAAGCTCGGCGATCGCCTCGAGCCCTTCGAGATCGAGGGACCCTTCGGGCAGGTCGAGCTCCGCCTCGACGTATGCCTCTTCCGCTCCCGGCCCCACGTAGCTCGCGTCACCGCGCGCGCCGAGCAGGAGACCGATCGCCTGCGCGAGGATCGTCTTCCCGGCCCCCGTCTCGCCGGTGACTGCGTTCACGCCGGGCGCGAAAGCGAGCTCCGCCTCGCGGATCAGCACGAAGTTCTCGATGCGGAGACTTCGAAGCACTAGTGGAGAGCCACTAAGGAAACACGTCGTGGTAGCGAGCGAAGAAGGTCACTTCGGGGAGGAGAGCGAGGCGGCTGCGCTGGTCGCCGATTCCCACCTCGATGTGGTCGTCCGGCTCGAGCTCGCCGATCGCGTGCCCATCCGCAAGAACGGTCACGGGCACGTCGGCTGTCCGGTTCGTGATTCGCAGCGTGAGACCCCGTGGGACGACGAGGGGCCTGGCGTGGAGCGAGTGCGGCGCGACGAACGTGATCGCCATGGCCTCGATTCCCCACATGAGGACCGGGCCCCCGTTCGAGAGGTTGTACGCCGTCGAGCCCGACGGCGTCGAGCAGATCATCCCATCGCACGGTTGTGTCCCGAGATCTTCGCCGCCGATCTCCCAACCGAGTTGCACCATGCGGCCGAGGCGGCTGCTCGTCGCAACGGCGTCGTTGATCGCGGGTTGGATCTCACCGTTCAGATCGATCGTGAGCGTGCAGAGCTCAACGACTCGGTAGTCGCCCGCAAACACACGAGTGACCCCGTCCTCGAGCGCATCGGACTCGACGCTCGTGAGGAACCCGACGCGGCCGAAGTTCACGCCGAAAACGGGAACGTGCGTGCCGAGGTGGGCATGGAGCGCGCGGAGCATCGTCCCGTCGCCACCGAGAACGACGGCGAGGTCAGGCTCGGCGGCATCCGGGTCGACGAGCTCGACCCCGGCCGCGCGAGCAGCCTGTTCCAGGCGGTCGACCGCGTCCCCGATCGTCTCGGGCTTGCCGTGCGTGACTACGGCCGCTCGGCGGACGGCCTCAGCCAAGCGCGGCCTCGATCCAAGCATCGTGGGTGCGCTCGGAGCTTGACGGCTCGGCGCCGAAGTAGACGAAGAACTCACGGTTCCCCTTTGGGCCGAGGAGGCCGGAATCGGTCACGCCGTAGACGTGGCCCAACGCGCTGAGGGTGCCTCCGACGACGTCGCGAAGGACGCGGCGGTGGACGGCCGGGTCCCGGACGACTCCTCCTTTTCCCACGCTCGCCCGGCCCGCTTGAAACTGTGGCTTGACGAGGACGAGCGCACGCCAACCGGACGACGCGCAGGCAAGCGCGGGCGGAAGGGCCTTCTCGAGGCCGATGAAGGAGACGTCGCAGACGATGAAGGCCGGGGCGAACGGAAGCTCGTCGCATGTGAGCTCTCGTACGTTCTTGCGCTCGAGGACGGTGACCCGAGGATCGTCGCGCAGGCGCGAATGAAGCTGGCCGTAGCCGACGTCAAGCGCACAGACGCGCGCGGCGCCCCCCTGGAGAAGGCAGTCCGTGAAGCCCCCGGTCGAGGCTCCGACGTCCAGGCAGTCCGCGCCCCCGACGTCGATCTCGAGCGCGGCCAGCGCGTTCGCGAGCTTCTCACCGCCGCGGGAGACGAAGCGCGGCCCGGCGACGAGGTCGATCGGCACGGCGTCGTCCACCTGCTCTCCGGCCTTCACGTGGCCTTTCACGCGTCCGGCGAGGACGAGCGCCTGCGCCTGCGCGCGGCTCTCGGCAAGACCGCGCTCGACCATGAGGACGTCAAGGCGCTTCTTCACTCGAAGCTAGCTTAGTCGTCGCCCTGGTTGTGCCTCTCCGCCGCCGAAATGGATGCGCGCTTTTGACGTAGTTCCGCCACCGGCTGGCGCTAAAGTCGCGCGGTGCGCGTGCTTCTCTGGTGGGCGACGAACATCGCGGCGCTCTTCGTCGCGGCGACGATCGTCCCGGCGATCGACTTTGGCGACAATTTCTGGGTTCTCGTGGTGGCCGGGCTCGTCTTCGGGCTCGTGAACCTCGTTGTCCGGCCGATCGTGATCCTGCTCGCGCTTCCGGCCGTCCTCCTGACGCTCGGGCTCGCCCTGCTCCTCGTGAACGCGCTCATGCTCTATCTCACGGACCTGATCGTCGGCCGCTTCGAGGTCGGAGGGTTCTGGTCGGCCGTCGCCGGCGCCCTGATCGTGTGGCTCGTGAACCTGCTCCTTCACGGGCTCCTGCACGAGCGGTCGTGGCCGGACCTGCGGGGCCGCCGCCCCACCTAGCCGCGGGGAGTCCGGATTGAACCGACGACTTCCGCCAGGATAGAGGTGTCCGCCGGAAGGGCGGCAAGCCTCTCGTTCACCCGTGCGCGCGCCTCGTCGGCAAGCTGGCGCGCCCGGTCGATCCCGTAGAGCGAGACGTAAGTGACCTTGCCTGCGGCCTCGTCCTTTCCCGGCGTCTTGCCGAGCTCGTCGGCCGTCCCGGTTGCGTCCAGGATGTCGTCCACGATCTGGAAGAGGAGGCCCAGCTCCTCGGCGAAGCGTCTCCACGGCGCGCGATCTCCTTCGGGCTTCTCGGCGACCGCGAGCGCCGCCTCGACCGATGCGGCGAGGAGTCGGCCGGTCTTGAGCCGGTGGAGCTCGGCGAGGCCGTTCCCGTCGAGCGCCCCGTCCGTCGTGACGTCCACGTATTGGCCGCCGATCATCCCGAGCGTTGCGTCCGCAAGGAGGCGGCCGACTTCCGCAGTGGGATAGGAAAGCGCGAGCCGGAAGGCCTCGGTGAGGAGCGCGTCTCCCGCGAGGACCGCGACCCCCTCGCCAAAGCGGACATGTGCGCTTGGGCGGCCCCGGCGAAGGTCGTCGTCGTCTAGCGCCGGAAGGTCGTCGTGCACGAGGCTGAACGTATGGACGAGCTCGAGCGAACAGGCGGCCGGGAGCAGCTCATTCGTATTGCGGCCAAGCGCCTCCCCCGTCGCGAGGCAGAGCACAGGGCGAATCCGCTTGCCGCCGGCGAGAAGCGAGTAGCGAAGGGCCACTTCGAGCTCCCCGAGCTCGGTGGCGAAGGAGAGCGCGCTCAGGCGCTCCTCGACGAGGCTCCGAAGCTCCTCAGGAGGGCGCATCGCGTTCCTCGCGGCGGAGCCGGTCGATCTCGCCCTGCACCTCCCTCGCAAGCTCGGCCATCTGGGTCAGCCGGTCGACCGCCTCCTCGGACGCATCGGTGCGCTCGAGTGCGGCGCGCTCGGCGTCGAGCCGGCCGAGCAGCTCCTGAAGGCGACGGGCCGACTCCGCCTGGCTCAATGCTCCCGTCCCCGCCGTTTCGCGTCGTAC
>JACCYG010000015.1 GCA_013696595.1 Actinomycetota bacterium
CGACGAGTGTCCGCGGATCTACGGGCGGCTCGGCGTCGACGGCGGTCGCCAGCTCTGGAGGGCCGTAGTAGGCGTCGACGATCCCCTCGACGTGGCGGCCGAGCTGCAGCCCCAGCCGGAGATAGCGCTTAACTGGTAACTGGGTCACGCGGCGAGCCTACGGCGTTGCCGGCTGCGGTGCCTCGAGGAGACCATGTACGCACTGGACGAAGGACTTCCCGGTACCGAGACCCGCGACGATCAGGCGTTTTGGCGGCGTCGTTCTACGACCCGAGCGGTTGAGCCACTCGTGGCGGGCGAGGCGAAGGATCCGGCGTACAGACCTGCTACGGAAAGCCTCCGCCTCGCGGGGGGCTTCTATCTCGTGCTCCAGCCTTGCATCGAGGCTCGCAAAGTGTCCCGTATCGTTCGCTCCGTTGGTCGCTACGGACAAATCCGACCTCCGGCCCGATCTTCCTCCGGACGCTGACACCCTCGCGGCACCGCCGCCGGATCTGACGCTCGAGGAAGCCGGCCGGGTCGCCCGCGAGCTTTTTGGGATCTCAGGCTCGCCCTCTCCGCTCGGCAGCGAGCGCGATCAGAACTTTCGCATCGAGAGCTCGGAAGGGACCTTTGTCCTCAAGGTCTCCAACTCGGCCGAGGATCCCGCCGCGATCGACATGCAGACGAAAGCGATGCTCCACGTCGCGGCGACCGACCCGGAGCTTCCGATCGCACGGGTTTGCCCAACCCCCGAAGGCGATCTCTCGGCCGTCCTCGAACGGAACGGCGGGCGCCATCTCGTTCGACTGGTCACGTTCCTCGACGGGAACGAGCTGCAGCCGTCCGACCTCGGCCCGGGCGCTTTCCACGATCTCGGCGCGACAGTCGCAAGGGTCGATCGAGCCCTACGTGGTTTCTTCCACCCCGCCGGCGCGAGCGTGCTGCTCTGGGACGTGAAGCAGGCGAGCCGCCTCCGGCCTCTGCTCGGCTACGTCGACGATCCGGAGCAATCCGCGCTCGTCGTCCGCGCCCTTGACGGCTTCGAAAAGCGCGCGCTCCCGGTCCTTCCCCGCCTGCGAGCGCAGATGATTCACGGAGATCTCAGCCTTTCGAACGTTCTCTTCGACGCGGAGCTGCGTCCTACGGCGGTCGTCGACTTCGGCGACATGACCCACAGCCCGCTCGCGTGCGACCTCGCGGTGACGCTTGCGGCTGTCCTGCGGGGCGGTGAGAACACATTTGAGACCGCCGAATCGGTCCTGCGCGGGTACGGAACGGTCACGCTGCTCGAAAGCGAGGAGGTCGCGGTCCTCGCCGACGCGGTGGCTGCGCGGCTCGCGGCGACCGTCCTGATCTCGGCCTGGAGGGTCGGCCGCTTCGGCGACAACGCCGACTACATCACCGCCTACGACGCGGGGAGCTGGGCCATGCTCGAGCTCTTCGACGAGCTCGGGACGAACGCCGTGCGGGAACGCTTTCTCCACGCGGCGGCGCCCGCCCTCGCGTGGCGAAACTCGGAGCCTCTCACTCCTTCTGGACGCTCGACGAGCGAGCTCCTGGAGAAACGGAACCGTTTGCTTGGCTCGGCGCACTATCCGCTCTCGTACGATCGTCCGCTTCACCTGGTGCGCGCGGAGGGGGTCTGGATGTTCGGCGCCGACGGGCGGCGCTACCTCGACGCGTACAACAACGTGCCGGTGGTCGGGCACGGCCATCCGCGCGTCGTCGGGGCTGTGGCGAGGCAGGCGCGTCTTCTCAACACGAACACGCGTTACCTGCACGAGGCCGCGGTCGAGCTTGCCCAGCGTCTCACGGCCACGATGCCGGACGAGCTCGACACATGCGTCTTCGTGAACTCTGGAAGTGAGGCGAACGACCTCGCGTGGCGTGTGGCCACAGCGGTGACCGGCCGGTCGGGTGGGATCGTGGCAGCTCATGCCTATCACGGAGTCACGGCTGCGCTCACCGACCTCTCGCCTTCCGAATGGGTCTCGGACGAGCGGCCGGCACACGTCGAGACGGTGCCCCCGCCGGATGGGTACCGGGGCGCCCATCGCCGGGATGAGAACGGATGGGCCGAACGCTACGCCGCCTCGATCGGCGATGCGGTGCACCGCCTGAACGACCGCGGCCACGAGCTCGCGGCGATGTTGCTCGATCCGGCCTGGACGAGCGCGGGGATCTTCACCGACGCGGCCGCGTATCTGCCCGACGCGCTGCGCCGGGTGCACGAGGCAGGCGGCCTCTTTCTCGCGGACGAGGTCCAGGCGGGGTTCGGCCGCCTCGGGTCGAGCCTCTGGAGCTTCGCGCCCGCCGGGATCGTCCCCGACTTCGTCGTTCTCGGGAAGCCGATGGGAAACGGTCATCCCGTGGGCGCTCTCGTGATGAAGTCGACCCTTTCCGATGAATTCTCGAAGCGGCAGGCGCCGTTCTTCAGCACGTTCGGTGGCAACCCCGTGGCGTGCGTCGCGGCGCTTGCCGTCCTCGACGTGATCGAGGAGGAGGGGCTCCTGGGGCAGGCGGCCGAGGTTGGGCGCTACCTCCGCGGCGGGCTCGAGCAGCTCGCCCGCCGGCACGAGCTCGTCGGCGACGTCCGCGGCGAAGGGCTACTGGCCGGCGTCGAGCTCGTGCGCGATCGGGAGACACGGGCGCCGGCCCCTGAGACGGCGCGTGCCGTGGCGAACGGGATGCGCGATCGCGGCGTCCTCATCGGGACGACCGGCACCGATGCGAACGTGCTCAAGATCCGGCCCCCACTGCCGTTCGGCCGCGATCACGCCGATCTACTTCTCGCGACGCTCGAGGAGACCCTCACCGAAGCGGCGCGCTCGGGCGCGGCTAGCGCCTGAAGCGCTCGAGCCCCAACGACCGGATCTCCTCCGGCGTCCGGTCTTCAAGGACGAGCGAACAGACGGCCTCTCCCGTCGGCGGGGCGAGCGTGATGCCCATCCGGCCGTGGCCCGTCGCCGCGTAGAGGCCCTCCTGGCCTGGGACGGGGCCGATGATCGGCAGCCCGTCGGCCGGATAGGGCCGCAGGCCGGCCCACTGGAGCTCGATTTCCTTCGGCCGCCAGTCCCGCAGATATGGGAGCGACGTGCGCAGGATCGTCCCGATGCGCCGGCGGCGAAGCGACGAGTCGGTCCCCGTCAGGTCGAAGACCCCCGCGAAGCGCATTCGCTCGCCGAACGGGCTCCCTCCGACCTTTGCCTCGGCGAGGTAGAGCGCGTGCTTGGGGGCCGTGCCGGTGCCGCTCGCCGTCACGCTGTAGCCCTTCGCGGCTTCGAATGGAAGACGGATCCCGAGCGGCGTCAGCAGTGCGGGCGACCAGGCTCCCGCCGCGATGACGACACGGTCGGCCTCCACCGAGGCATCCCCCGTGTCTAGCCGCCACGGGCCGTTGCGGCGGGTGAGCCCTCGGACGTCGACCCCCTCCTCGACCGATGTTCCGCTTTCCCGCAGGTAGCGCGCAAGCGCGGCGGTGAATTGCTCCGGGCGGACGTAGCGCTCGGCGCGCACTTGGATCCCACCGATGACCCGGTCGCTGAGCGCGGGCTCGACCCGTCGAACCTCGTGGGCGTCGAGAACCTCGACGGGCCCGTCGTAACCGGCCTCGCGCGCGCCGTCGATCATCTCGACGTACTCGGCGAGGCCTGCCTGAGTCGTCGCCGCGACCACCATTCCGCTCTTGTGGATGTCGAACTGGACGCCGGCTGCTCGGAGGTCGTCGAAGAGCTCGAAGGTCCTTCGGCCGAGCTCGACGGTCGCTTCCAGGCCCGCCTGGTACCGCGCGGAAGTGCACGCGCGCCAGAAATCCCAGGACCAGCGGAAGAAGCTCGCCCGTAGTGTCGGCTGGATCAGGAGCGGGCTGTCGCGGCGCAGCATCCCGGCCAGAGCGCCGAAAACGACGCCGGGAGCGGGAAGCGGCGCGGAGAGAGCAGGACAGATCCAGCCGGTGTTCCCAAAGGAGCAGCCTTCCCCGACGCGCCCCCGCTCGAGCACCCGCACGTCGGCGCCGCCCCGCGCGAGCGAGTACGCGCAGGAAAGGCCGATCGCGCCGGCGCCGACTACGGCGACTCTCATGCGGCAACGCTATCGACGCCGGAAGCGCGGCGCTCCGCTGGCAGAATGTCCGCCGTGCAGGAGTGGGAGCGAAAGAGGGTTCTCGGTCAATGGGGCGTGCGGAACGAGAACGCGCGGGAGCGGCACGAGCGCACGATCCTCGAACGCGACCTAGCCGGAGCACCGTTTCGCGACAAGCGCGTCCACCTCCGCGCACACCCCTTTCACCGCTCGCCCGAGAGCTATGTCGCGTCGTTGGGGGGCCCGCTTCCTTACATGATTCGGCTGCGCGAGATCGCCGAGGAGACCGACGCCCACGTTCGCGCGCTCGACGACGCGTGGCGGAATCTCTGCGAGGAGTGCGGCGGCGACGACGCCCTCTTCGCGCGCCGCTGGCGCCGGCTCGCGGCTCGCTGGAATTTCACGGCGGTCAACGATCTGATCGAGCGGCACAACCGTTTCTATCCGGCCGAGGCCCGACTCCCGATGGACCCGCGCACCCGCGACTTCGCGCTCGTCAACGGAGAGCACTATTCGAGGCGCAAGCTCGATGCGGCGTGGATCCTCGCGCGCTTCCCCGCCGAGCTCGAAGCGGCCGCCGCCTAGACTTAGCCCTTTCCCGGCGAGAAGGAAGAGTTTGTAGGCCGCTATTCCGGCGTGACGTAAGCGGCGGTGAGGCCGCCGTCGACGAGGAACGTCGCGCCGTTCACGTACGAGGATTCGTCGCTCGCGAGGAAGAGCGCTCCGTACGCGATCTCTCGGGCCTGGGCGAGCCGCCCCATCGGGAGGTGAATGCGGCGGCGCTCGTACGCGGCCGGATCGTCCGAGAAGAGCCGCATGAGGAGCGGAGTCTCGACCGGGCCCGGGCAGAGCGCGTTCACTCGCACGCCCTCCCGCGCGAACTGGACGGCGAGCTCCCGGCTGAGCGACAACACGGCTCCTTTCGATGCCGTGTACGAGATCTGCGAGGTGGCTGCCCCCATCAGCGC